>QZLB01000306.1 GCA_004796425.1 Desulfobulbaceae bacterium
CGCCACTCCCGAAGGAAACCGTATTCTCGCTAACAACATAGCCACTGCAATTCTTAACCATCTCGAATCCCAAAAGGTTCAATAAACGACTGCATGATTGCTGTGCCCCTGCAATCGCAACCACATTATGGCATACTTACTATTGCACTACCGGAATACACCCACCAAGAGGCAGGTCATGAATCAGATGGAAGTAACAGCGCAGTCAATTTTAAAAAACTTTGATAATAGTTTTATTGAACATCTCCAGGGAGGTCTTGATCATACCAATCGTGTTCGACAACCTCTCAAGAAATGAACCACAGGACAAAGGAAAGCGGAATGATTGAGAGGATGGTCGAAATCATGATTGCCGAAGTAGCCAACTCGGTATCACTATCCATTTGCGAGGAAAGCACATAAATCGCCGTTGAGGTCGGGAGGCAGAAGAAAACCAGACCAACCTTAAACGCCAGTCCTGACACACCCACCGTCACCATTATCACATAGCCGACGAGCGGGAGAACACATAATTTCAGCGTTGAGGCGACCAGGCTGAGTAACAGGTTTTCCCTGATACCCCGAAAACTCAACGAGCCCCCGATTGAGAGCAGGGCCAGCGGCAGGGTTACCATAGACATCATTTGCAGACTGTTGTCGATAAAAACCGGGAACCTGTTGAAAAGACGTGCATAAATCAACCCGCAGACGCAGCCGATGATCAGTGGGTTGCCCAGGATTGATCTGACAATCTGGAAGATTCTTGCCCTGCCGCCTAATTGTGTGCGGGAAAACAAAATTAAGGTGAGCACGGCGAAAACGTTGATCATCGGAATCACCAGGGCGATCATCACGCCAAAAACAGCCACCCCGGTTTCTCCAAAACTGTTGAGAATAACCGCCACCCCAATGTAGGTGTTAAAACGATAGCAGCTTTGGGAAAAAGAACCGGCTTTAAAAGCCGAAATTCTAAAAAGCAGAATCACCAGCACCGACAATAAAGCAACACCCATAGATACACCGGCTGCTACCAGCAGGAGGCGCAGCGCTACGGTATCACCTTGAGCGGCCCCGCCGATTTTCCAGAACAGCATAGTTGGAAAAAAAATGTAGTATACAAGCCGGTCGGACACCTGGAGATAGGATTCCGTGGTTAACCGATACTTCTTCAGTACGTACCCCAGCATCACCAGGATAAAGATCGGCAGCAACGATTCTAGTATCAGCAAAAAAAACCCCTAAACACCTTGTTTAGCCCAAACTTCTTGTGAATTTCACCACAATTGCATTAACTTATCACCACTGTTTTTTTTCGCAAGCCAAAGCATCACCGACCATTCAATGTCGGCGACTTATGAGAGCGATTTGCACTGATCTAGCTAATATCATATGATATAATCAAAGCAGGTGAGCAATACAGTTCACCTGCCACCAACAAACACGGACACCGGACATGAGTAAACACCAAAGTCCCATCGAGAAACAACTTGAGGCACTACCTCCGCTCCCACTGACGGTTACCAAGGTAATCGAAGTGACAGCCAACCCGGAAAGCTCAGCCAATGACCTGGTCAAGGCGATCCTGCCTGATCAAACCATGTGTGTAACAATCTTGAAATTTGCCAACTCGGTGCTCTACGGACGGCCCAAGAAAGTAAGCTCGCTTGAGACCGCAGTCATGGTTCTGGGTTTTAATGAAATTCAAGGGATTGTAATGGGCAAGGCTGCCGTCGCCTCTTTCAATAAGCTCTTTGAAGAACATCGTTCGATGCTTGATCAATTCTGGACCCACGCCTTTAATTGTGGCCTGGCTGCAAGAATTGTCAGTGAAAACATGAGCCTGAAGTCTGGTCAGTTCTTTATGGCTGGATTACTTCACGATATCGGCAAGCTTGCCATGGCCCTTTCGTTCAAGGATAAATACATGGATGAGGACTGGTTGCTGTCCTTTTCAACTAGCAAAATCCAGGCCCGTGAAAAAGAGTTATTCTCAATCAGTCATGACGAAATTGGTGCCCGTCTATTGGAGCGGTGGAAATTCCCCAACAATCTGGTTTCCGCACTGCGATATCACCATGCTCCCGGTGAGGCTGAATCTATGCCCGGTTATCCCCTGGTAATTCAAGTGGCTGATTTTCTCAGTCATATGTTGAATCTGAAAGAGACGCCGGATGAACGACGCTTGAAATCGGCACTGCATCACTATCTCCCCGAATTTGAATCACGTTGGCAGCAGGAAAACCTCCCCTGGGAAGATATCACCCTGGAATCATGGTTTGCCTGGCTGAAAGTCGATGCTGAGCATGGCAGTGAAATTCTTGACGTGCTTGCCACGTAACCGGGGCAATAACCTCCGTTCATTTATTGCCGTTTACAACCGTTTCTCTTTCCGCTAGATTACAGAGGAGTTCCTGTGACAACCATGCTCAATCATTTGTAAAACAACCCCATTATCATTGCCTACTATTCAGGAGGTTTCGATGGACCAGATCAACTGGAGTCAATTCATTACCCTGTTTCTTATCTTTGGTGGTGCCTATCTCATTCTTGAGGTTGTCCGGCGGGCAACGATCGGTGGTATCAAGGGCGCAACAGATGATCACGGGCAACATACCAAAGCGCAAGGGATTTTCCGCATTCTCAGGATCATCGTTTTTGCTGCGTTCCTGATCGCTATCATTTTCACTGCAACATTTAACCGGCACCAGGTCAATCAACCTCGTGAAGATCTTGGCCATCAGTTGAACATGAAGCAAAATAAGGAGATCGACGAAGCGGCACTGAAAGCAAAGATCAAAGCAAAAGAAGAAAAATATAAGGAGAAATCGCTGGAGGAGACCAATAAAGCGTCAGAAGAGAGCTATGATCAATTCATCAAGGAGAAACAATCGAATCAGTAGGTAGAGATCGATTCAGATTATGCAAAGGGAGGAGCTATGAACAGAGCAGCTATTATAACTGCAGTCGTTTTACTGGTGTCTGTTACCATCGGCAGCTACATTTTCATCAGAACGATCTCTGCGGTCGTCCCACCGGGTACCATCGTGATTGTCTTGAAACCTGATGGGGAATCAAGGATCCACACCGACGGTTCCTATTGGGCTTTCGGGCGAGACCGGGTTTATTTCATCGATACCAAGCTGAAGGGATTTACAGAGAAAATGGAAATCCTTTGTGCGGACAATATCAACATGGCGGTCGATGTGAAGTGGGTGGGTTCTTTCTCCGTTGAACCGGATAAAATTAAGATTATTAAAGAAAAAGTACCCGCTCGAAACGTCAGGAAGGGCGATCTGAAAGGCTACCAGCTCTCTTTGCAGGATTTCTACGTAACCGCAATGAAAGATATTATCCGGGCCAATTCCAGAGAGGTGATTTCGCCCTACGTTACCGATAATATTCGCGAGGCAAGATCAGAAATCCAGCAGCTCGTAAAGTCACGAGTCATGGGTAGATTGATCGAGCTAAACTACCCGGTAGAGACCACCGATATCCTGATTTCCAATCTTGACTACCCGCCCGAGGTAACCGCCCAGCGAAAGGCGATTAAGAATGCGCAGCTCGAAGATCAGAAACAGGCTGCTTTGGCAAAAGCTGCCATTGAGCAGGCAAAGCGTGAAGCGTCGATTGCCCGAGAAAAAGGTAAGGCAAAAATAGAAATTGCCAGAGCTGATGCCGAAGCAAACAGAATCAGGGCCTCCACCCTGACTGAGGAGATCATCAGAATGCGTCAATGGGACGTGTTCGAAGCTGGCGCCCTAAGTCAGACCTCGGTGATCCTGCTTCCGTATAAAGCAATCGGAACCGATTCAGAACTTACCGACGCATTGCTGATCCGCAACTCTTTAGAGAATAAGAAATAATTCCTCAAAACTGTTCATTGTTTACAGGGTTGTATCCCTTCACAACCCTGTAAACCAAACCTCACACTCAGCAATTAACAACCCCATTCATTTTTATCCTGAATACACACCATAATCTGTGTAGCCTTCAGGGCCAGGGGTATACCAGTGAGTCATATCATCCCACGGGTGTAGTTCCCAATTGTTTTGGAAGCGCTCCACCAGGTCTGGATTGGTAATAAAGGGTCGGCCATAGGCAACCAGATCGGCCAACCCCGAATCAATTCGCTGCTGCCCATCTTCCAGGGTGTATCCGCAATTGCCCATGATCGTTCCGTTATAAACCGCCCGAAACTCATCGAGGGTCATGGGTTCACCCTGTTCGTGAAAGCCAAAACCAAGCCCATCCATTACGTGGAGATAAGCAAGATTATGTCCATCCAGCTGCTCTGCTACATAGAGAAAAGTTTCCCTAAAGTCGGGACTGCCCATATCATTGAAGACCCCGTTTGGTGAGAGTCGGACCCCAACCCTGGAACTATCCAATTCTGCCAGTACAGCCGCCATGATCTCTTTCAAGAATCGATAACGGTTTTCAATCGAACCACCATACCCATCCTCACGAAGGTTGGTTTTTGAGTCCAGGAATTGATTCACCAGATAGCCATTGGCCGCATGCACCTCGACCCCAGTGAAGCCGGCTTCTCGTGCATAGCGTGCCGCCCGGCGGTAATCTTCGACGGTTTTTCCTATTTCCTCAACCGTCAGTGGACGCGGAACCTCATACTCTTTCTTTCCCTGCGGCGTATGTACCGCATCACCATTGAGTTTGACCGCAGAGGCCGAAACCGGCAGCTCACCATTGTGAAAATCAGAATGAGAAGCTCTTCCGCAGTGCCAGAGCTGGAGGAAAATCGGGGTCCCCGTTTCAGCGACCTTTTTAGTAACAAGTTCCCAACCGCGAGCCATTTCATCACTATAGATTCCTGGAGAGCCGATCCAGCCATTCCCTTGTGCAGAAACCACCGTGGCCTCCGTAATCAATAACCCGGCAGATGCTCTCTGGGCATAATAGGTGGCCATTATTTCATTGGGGATTCGACTGTCTCCCGCCCGCCCTCTGGTCATAGGTGCCAGGGCAATTCTGTTCTGCAAATCAAGATTTCCCATCTTATATGGTTCAAATATATCAGCCATTTCTATTCTCCTTGGCGTATAATCTTCGTTATGTCAGGATAGATTTCCTGTGACGATACAATGTTCACTCAACGATTATTTGCAAGCTCAGCCGACCATCGTAAGAAGATGGTGAGCGGCACATATCCATTTGCCTTCACATTCAAATTTCGATACCATTGAGCAAGATGTTTTATTTTTCCCGTCTCTTGTTCATCCGAAGCTCAGGTTTCATCTATGTATGCTTTGCTTTTCAGGATTATTCCTTTGTTGTTATGGACGACTGCACTTTTGACCATCGTTCCGCTCAGTCAGGCGCAAACCGACCCAATACTGGTCATAGACCCCCATGGGCACTCGGCTGACATCACGGCCATCATGGTCAGCCCCGACAAAAACTTCCTGATCTCCGTCTCGCTCGACAAAACGGTCAGGTTCTGGGAAGTAAACAGCGGCGATTTAAAGCATACCTTTCGAATCCAGGTCGGTGAAGGAATCCAAGGCATGCTGCATAGCGGAGCGATCAGCCCGGATGGAGCGCTTCTCGCCCTGGCTGGTTGGCCAGCCGAGCCTGACCAGGGTATCCCCGTTTACCTGATTGACCTGAACTCCCATGAGATGATAACCGTACTCAATGGTCACCAGGATGTTATTACCGCTCTGTCATTTTCCGGTGATGGAGACTGGCTGGTGTCTGCAGGTGACACAACTGCACAAATCTGGGACATCGCAAACATTCAATGGAGTAATGGCCAGTCCAGAGCGTATCGACCAGTGCTGGTCCTCAATGGGCACAGTGGGGGGATTCACTCCGCTCTGTTCACCCCAGATGGGAAACGGATTATAACCGCCGGCTATGATAACTACCTGAATATTTATACCCTTTCTGCAGATAAACAGAATGTCGCCTCAGAGATCACGCTCAAAGCTCACCAGGATGGAGGCATCAATGGAATCGCCGTCAATTCGCAGGGCAGTACGATCGCATCAATTGGTGGCGATTATAAAGTACAGCTGTGGAACATTGATGGAAGTCTGGGCAAAAGCTTCACTACTCAAACCTATCCCCTGTCGGTTTCATTCTCGCCCAGCGGCAAACGTTTGGTTGTCGGTGGCACCCCTGATGCTCCCTCGATTGTCCTGGATGTGTCAAGCGGCCGCACACTCTCCAAATTTTCCGGGCATGACAGTCACGTACTTGCCACAAGCTTCATAGATGATCACCGGGTTGTTACCGCTGGTGGCGATAGCAAGCAGATCCTCATCTGGGATGCCGATAGCGGTACTGAGCAGAAAAAGCTGGTGGGAATGGGCAGGACGGTCTGGTCCATCGGTTTTGGACCAGAACTCACACTTGCGATGGGAAAGCAGAACACCAGCCTGGGAAATGTTAATCCCGGTTCGGATGAGTTCAGCCAACTCGCCCAGCATCCACATTATGTCCCACTTGAGTTTTCTTTTGATTTCAAATCAATGCAGCTTACCAGGCAGGTTGTTCAACCCGATAGATTTAAACGAAGCGTAATCAAAACCGATGAAAATAGCTTAGAAAGGGTATCGATTGACCTGCTCAAGCTTGCTGACGGGACCGAAATTAAAAACCCGAAACATGGCTCGCGCTGGATCAGATCATACACCTTTGCAGGAATGGATCGGGTTGCCGCAGGTTTTGATGCGCTTATCAGAATTTATGGAACTGACGGTTCACTGATTCATGAATTATCCGGTCATACCGGTGCCGTATGGGCGCTGTCCAGTTCTGAAGATGGGAGGCTGCTTGCCTCGGCAAGTGATGACCAGACCGTCAAAATCTGGGACCTTGAGAAGGGCACCCTGCTGGTCTCTCTCTTTGTCACCGAACATTTCGAGTGGGTCTGCTGGACCCCTGATGGATACTATACGGCTTCTGCCGGTGGAGAATCCTTTATTGGCTATCAGGTCAACAATGGGGTTGACTCTCTTGCCGACTATTATCCTTTATCCGTTTTTCGAAAGAAATATCATAACAAACAGATGTTAATCGACACCATCAACTCTCGAGCCAGCACTCAAACGATGGTCGCCACCGTTGCCAAAGCCCGAACCCCCACCTCTAAAAAAACGGAGATCTCAGAACTACTGCCTCCGCAGGTTACCTGGCTGGCCCCATCGATAGCCCGTTCCACGGTTACAGAACCACTCTTTCGTATCAGGGCAAGCCTTGATTCTCCAGAACAACTCAAAAAACTTCGGGTGCTGGTAAATGGTAAGGTTCAGTATACCTCCCGCGGCATGTCTCTGAAGAGTAATCTCAATACCGGTCCCAGCCAAAAAGCAACCATCGATCGCGATATCCTGCTTGAACAGGGAGAAAACATCATTGCCATCTATGCTGAGGACCAGAACAGTGGCGGACTTTCGATACCCCGGTCAATCACCTATGAAGGAAAAGAAGGATGGCTGAAGCCGAATCTTTACATGATTTCTATCGGCATTTCCAAATATCAGGACTCCGAAATGGATCTCGAATATGCTGATGATGACGGTCGGGCCATGGCCAAACTTTTTAAATCACAACAGGGGAAACTCTATAACCAGGTGACCGTCAGAGAACTTTATGACGAAGAGGCCACGCGGGACCGGATTATTGATTCTCTCGAATGGCTCGAAGATGAGACCACCCAGAAGGATGTCGCCCTGATATTTATTGCAGCCCACGGACTCAACGATGACCAGGGTAAATTTTACCTGCTGCCATTTGATGGAAATAGTGAGAAATTGCGCCGAACGGCTGTTGACTGGAATGATTTCACCGAGGTGCTCGGCAACCTGCCCTCCCGGGTCCTGTTCTTTCTTGATACTTGTCATTCCGGACAACTGGGGGAAAACATGCTCAAACTTAGAGGTGGACGAGATAACACCGAAGCGATTCGTGAACTCTCTTCGGAGGAAAATGGTGTGGTTGTCATGGCAGCCTCAACGGGCAAGGAGTCCTCCCAGGAACACCCGGACTGGCAACATGGTGCCTTTACGAAAGCGCTGCTTGAAGCAATGGTGGAGGGTAAGGCAGACTACACCGGAGACAATCTGGTTCACTTGCGCGAGCTTGATATGTATATTTCCGAACGGGTAAAACAATTGACCAACGGGTCACAACACCCGACCACTCTGAAACCTTCGACCATCAGCCGACTGCCGATCATCAATCTGTCTCAATAAACGGATGCTACTTGCGCAATGCCTCCCGCTCTTCCTCAAAATCGGCATATTCAAGCGCGATCTCTCTAAACTCCTCATGCACCTCAAGAAATGCCTCAACCAGATCAGGGTCGAAATGGGAACCGCTCCCTTCCCGGATGATTTCGACGGCTTTGGTGTGAGTAAACGGCGGTTTATAGACCCGTCGCGAGATCAATGCATCGTATACATCTGCCACCGCCATTATCCTGCCGGATACCGGGATCTCATCCCCCTGCCAACCGTTGGGATACCCTGATCCATCCCATTTTTCCTGGTGGCTTTCGGCGATTTCGATGGCAAAATGCAGGAATGAATCACTCCCCAATTTCTGCTGGGCACGGGCAATTGCATCCCGACCATAGATGGTATGTTTTTTTATCTCTTCAAACTCCTCATCGGTGAGTTTACCTGGCTTGAGCAAGATATGATCAGGCACCCCCACCTTGCCAACATCATGAAGTGGTGCTGATTTGTAGAGAAGATCAATATTCGCATCCGTGAGCAGCTCTGAAAATCGCGGATTTGACCTGAGTTTCTCCGCCAGAATTTTTACATAATTTTTGGTCCGGTAGATATGTCCCCCAGTTTCGGGGTCTCGGTATTCTGCAAGGGTTCCCAGACTGTCGATGGTCACCTCTTGGGTCATCTCAAGCTCATGGGTCCGTTTTCGAACCAGATCTTCGAGATGATCCCGGTGGTGCTTGAGTTCCAGGTGGTTTTTAACCCGCGCCCGCACCAGTGCGGGATTAAACGGTTTGGTAATATAATCGACAGCCCCAAGGCCCAGACCCTTCTCTTCATTTGGAGCCTCAGCCATGGCAGTAATAAACAAAACAGGAATATGACTGGTCCGGCTGCTTGCCTTGAGTCGTTTACAAACCTCGTACCCGTCAATGCCCGGCATCATGATATCAAGCAGAATTAAATCCGGTAGTTGCTCGCTGATATCCTCAAGTGCCGACTCCCCATCCAGGGCGACGGTAATCTCATATTCATCACCGAGGGCCGCAACCAGGATATCTATATTCTCTTCAGTATCATCTACAATCATTATTAAATCATTTTCAACGCCCATCACGTGCCCCCCGGTCATTCCCCGACCAACGTTCTTATTTCCTCGGCTATCGGTATGGCCTCCCGATAACGATACTTCTTAACCAATCTGTTGAGTTCATCTATTCTGGTGCCCAGTTCATCCGGCCAGTGAACCGAGGTGATTTGAGCCAGAATCTCTTTACATGGCAATGGTTTACGTTTCTCAAGATTTGGCAGCAGTCCGTTGATCAATGCCTGAAGTGATTCGGGATCACCTGCTGACTGTTCAGTCTGTTCCTGCTCATCCTCCAGGGAAACCTTGGCCTCAATCGCTCCGATAATTTTCGCCAGTTCCTCACTGAAAGAATAAAGAGACGGTCCAATCAGCGGTTCATCCTGCTCCCGAATAGCGGTTTCAAGTATTTTGGCTCTTTCTTCAAGAACGGCCGCACCAATATTTCCACACAACCCCTTAATGGTATGGATATGGCGCTGAGCGGTTTTAAAGTCACCCTCCTTCAATTTGAGCGCAACAGTCTCGGGGGTATCCTTCTGTTGAGTACAGAATTTCTTGAGCAAGCTCAAATAAAGCTCCCGGTTACCTCCCACACTTCTAACACCGGTTTCCATATCCAACTCACTGATCTCCGGCAGCGTGATCTCCTGCTCAGGTTTCACCCGCCCATCGCCTGCGGCAACCTTCCGCTCACCGGGAGTAATCCAGTGCAGTAGTGCTTTATAGAGCAACTCCGGATCAATTGGCTTGGCAACATGATCGTTCATGCCGGCCTCCGTGCACGCTTCCCGGTCACTGGTCATCGCACTGGCAGTCATTGCCAGGATCGGGGTGTCCTGGTTGAATTCCCTGATCCGGCGGGTGGCCTCAATGCCATCCATAACCGGCATCTGGATATCCATGAGAATCACATCAAACAAGCGCTGCTCTGCACACTCCACCGCTTCTGCACCGTTGGAGGCAACCTCCACCCGTAAACGGATTTTTTCCAGTAGCTCCGTTGCCACCTGAACGTTGAGCTCGTTGTCTTCAACCAGCAGGACTCTGGCCCCCCAAATCTCCCGGGTTCGAGCTTGCAAGTTATCCTCGCTGCTATCATCCTTCAGTGATTGCTTTTCCTGGTAACCGAAGCTGCGCAATATGGCGTTGGTCATCACTGTATTTGAAACCGGTTTCACAAGAAAATCACTGATCCCGATCGACTTGGCCTGTTCTATGATTTCCTCTTTCCCGTAGGCGGTTACCATGATGATTCTCACTTCTGATTCTGTGTTGATCTCCAGAATCTGGCGTGAGGCCTCCAGACCATCGATTCCCGGCATATCCCAATCCATCAGAATGAGATCGTATTGGCTCCCTTCCCTGATCTTAGTGACCGCTTCCTCGCCCGAACCAACAGTCGTCACGACAAAGGAGAACTGCTCCAGCAGCTTGGTCAGCACAATCCGTGAAATACGATTATCATCAACCACCAGGGCACTGCTGCCCTTTAGCTCTTCAGGCAACTCCAGAAAGCGTGAATTATCTCCGGCCGCAATTTCAAAGCGAGCTGAAAAGTGGAAATTACTCCCTGCTCCGGGCTCGCTTTCGACCCCGATTGAACCGCCCATCATTTCCACAAGACGCTTACAAATCACCAGCCCCAGTCCAGTTCCACCATATTTGCGAGTGGTGGATCCATCAGCCTGGGAAAATGACTGGAACAGCTTTTCCTGTTGCACCGGAGTCATGCCAATGCCGGTATCCTTGATGGAAAAATGCAGCAGCGCCTCTTTTCCATCAGGGTTTGCTTCACCAGATGGTTCAATGGAAATAACCACTTCCCCGCGTTCGGTGAACTTAATGGCATTATTGACCAGATTGGTCAGGACCTGTTGAAGTCGTAACGGGTCTCCAACCAGAAAACGCGGAGTTTCGGCAGAGATCAGAAAGAGGATTTCAACTTCCTTTTCAGCAGCACTCAAGGCGACGACCGAGGCAAGGGTTTCAATCACTTCATCAAGACTGAACGTAATATGCTCAAATTCGAGCTTCCCTGCTTCGATTTTGGAAAAATCGAGAATGTCATTAATAATCCCCAATAGCGACTGGGCTGCCCCATGAGATTTGCCGATATAATCCCGCTGCTTTTCATTGAGTTCTGTCTGCAGAGCCAGGTGGTTCATACCAATGATTGCGTTCATCGGTGTCCGAATCTCATGACTCATCCGAGCCAGAAAATCGCTTTTTGCCTTGTTCGCTTCATCTGCCGCTTCTTTGGCCTCAAGCAGTTCTGCCTCCAGTTTTTTGCGGCTGGTAATATCCTCCTGCACGCAAACAAAGTGAGAGATCTCTCCATCCTCATCTGGTACGGAAGAAATCGAGGTGGAGACCCAGAAAAGCTCTCCATTTTTCTTTTTGTTCTGGAGCGTTCCATGCCACTCTTCACCGCTTAAGATGGTCTCCCAGAGCGACTTGAAGTAGGCATCATCGTGTTGGCCCGATCGCAGAAAACGGGGGTTGAGTCCGACAACTTCCTGTCTGCCATAACCCGAAATTTCAGAAAACTTCGGATTGACATACTCAACAATCCCATGCAGATCGGTTATCATGATTGCCGCTGAGCTTGCCTCCACAGCACCCGAGAGTTGCCGCAGGTTATCCTCCATCGCTTTGCGCTCTGTCATGTCACGAACGACCGACTGGATCGTCGGCTGTCCATCGATTTCAACCAGGCTGGCAACGACTTCAGCATACATGGCTGAACCGTCTTTTCGCTTGAACAACCCCATGAACCGATTTTTTCGTTCTTCCTGGATGATTACGTTCGCTTCCTTCAGAACTTCATCGATGGTCTTACCGCCCGGTAGCTTGGAAAAGGCAATCCCTTTCGGCCCTGTTTGCAAAAACTCGTCTTTATCATCGTAGCCAAGCATATCAAGCATCGCCTGATTACAATCATAAAACACTTCAGCTTCCAAATGTCGCAGAAGCACGCCATCCTGGGATAACTCAAAGAGATTACGGAATTTCTTCTCCTGCTTGAGCAAACGGTTTTTGTTATATCTGTTGATAAATCCCCAATACAGGGCAGCCAACAACATCGCCAGAAAGAGAAAAAAAGCAACCAGCGAAATATTCCGAACGGTTTCAAAATCGAGCTGATCCTTGCTGCTGTTTGCATGCAGATCGGTGGAAAGTTGTAAGTCTGCAGAGAAATTCTGAAGATGGCGAACGAAAGGTGGTTGTGTGCTAATCTGCTTACCCAGACCAGTCACCACATCAGATCCCATGGATGA
>QZLB01000182.1 GCA_004796425.1 Desulfobulbaceae bacterium
CTTTTCTATTACTATCAGCTCTCAATTAACCATTTTCGAGGAGCATAAGATGTCACCGTTTGGAAAATTGCCATGTTGGGTTATCATGAATTGTGCGGAGGACAAAGAATGTCCGGCCAAGAATCATCCACATCAAGATTGCTGGGAGGTCTTTAAAGCGATCGAGGCAAATACATTTAACAGTTCCTTTAATATCTGCCGTGACTGTATTGTTTTTCTATCGAGACAGAAAGACTCCCCGGTGTCCTCGGAAGAGATGAAACAGATCATGGAGCGAAAGGGAATCACGGTTACTTCATGCGGGAATTACACGAGGCATCACAGCTGATTACCCGCCATTGACCAGCGCCACAAAAGACGTCCTGACCATTTCAAGGGGTGCTCGATCAGGAGTTTTCTGATTTTAATACTGCAAGAAAAGCATTTTGCGGTATGTCCACATTACCCACCGTTTTCATCCGTTTCTTTCCTGCTTTCTGCTTCTCCAAAAGTTTTCGTTTCCTGGTGATATCACCGCCATAACATTTCGCGGTTACATCCTTTCTCATCGCCGATACGTTTGTCCGGGCAATGATCGTCCCGCCGATCGCAGCCTGAATCGCGATTTTAAACATCTGCCGGGGAATTTCTTCCTTGAGACGCTCACAGGCGTTCAACCCTCTGTTGCGAGCACTGGAGCGGTGAACAAGTTGGGAAAGAGCATCGACTGACTCGCCATTAACGAGAATATCAAGTTTTACAAGATCGCTTTGGCGGTAATCGATGAGCTCATAATCAAAAGACCCGTAACCCTGGGTTATCGATTTTAGCCTATCATAGAAATCATAGACCACCTCGGAGAGGGGCAGTTCGCAGGTGAAATCGATTCTTCCCGGTGTCGGATAATTATAGCTGGTGTTTTCACCCCGTCGCTCCATGCAGAGCGTCATGACCGCACCCATATAACGTTCGGGAATAAGAATGGAAGCCTTGATAAAAGGTTCCTCTATCCTTGAAATATTAGCTGGTTCAGGGAAATAAGCGGGGTTGTCTACATAGAGTTCTTTGCTGTCAGAAAGGTAAAATTTATAACGAACTGAAGGGACGGTAAGTATCAGGGATATATCAAATTCTCTTTCGAGCCGTTCCTGTACAACCTCAAGGTGTAGCAAGCCAAGAAATCCACAACGAAAACCAAAACCCAGCGCAGCAGAGCTGTCTTTTTGGAAGGTGAGAGCTGCATCATTGAGCTGCAGTTTTTCTAGAGCTGCAGCCAAATCCTCATACTCATCGGTTGAAATTGGGTAGATTGACGAGAATACAACGGGTTGTATTTCTTTAAAACCTTCAAGGGGTTCACTGCAGGGCTTGTCTGCCCGTGTAATGGTATCGCCTGGTTTGGCGTCGTGTACTGTCTTGATACCAGCGATGATATAACCAACCTGACCTGCTGACAAACATTTTTGAGGTTCTCTTTTCAATTTGAACAGGCCCACTTCTTCGACACGATATTGTGCCCCGGTCGACATGAAGGTAACGGTATCTCCGGTGTTAATCGTGCCATTGATGATTCTGCAGGAAATGATGGTGCCTCTAAAAGAATCATAATTGGCATCAAAGATCAGTGCCTGGAGGGGCAGGGCTGGATCACCGGTTGGCGAAGGCAAATGATTGACAATCGACTCCAATATTTTGTCTACGCCAGTACCATTTTTAGCCGAGCATAGTTGAGCGATCTCAGAATCGAGGCCCAGATCCTCTTCAACCTGAAAAAGCACTTTGTCAGGCTCAGCTGAAGGCAAGTCGATTTTGTTAATGACTGGTATTATTTCAAGATCATTTTCCATGGCCAGATAGAGATTCGCCAGGGTCTGGGCTTCAACACCCTGAGCTGCATCAACCAGCAAGAGTGCACCTTCACAAGAGGCAAGAGCTCTTGAGACTTCATAACTGAAGTCAACATGGCCAGGGGTGTCTACGAGGTTGAGAAAGTATATATTCCCGTCATTTGCGGTATATTTAAGACATATTGTTTGGCTTTTAATGGTAATTCCCCGCTCACGCTCGATATCCATATTATCGAGGAGTTGGTTCTTGAATTCGCGTTCCGATACTTGATTACACAGCTGTATCATTCGATCTGCGAGGGTTGATTTACCATGATCTATGTGTGCAATAATACTGAAGTTTCTTATGTTTTTCATAAAAAGTAACGGAGAACGCCTCGAGTTGCGATTTGAGCGGGAATTAAAAAGAATGCTCTTGTATCATAAATAATAAAATATTAAAATAAAAAATTCCCCGCTTAAAGTATCATGTGTTACTATATCAGTGGAAATATGATCATTAAAAGCAAATTTCCAGATTCGCTTAATTTGAAGTACAGAGGGATGCACGGTCATTGTGAGATTTGGCTTTAGATCAGACCAAGAAGTCCCGGAGAAAATATATATGAGCAGGAAAAATAAATCAACCGATCAAGACATTACGGTGGAGCATGAAAATCCGCTGGTAGCGGTTTCGGATGACGAAAACCTCCCCGTTCTTAGTAATCCCGCACTGCACCGGTATTTACAGGAAATCAGTCAATACGAATTATTGTCCCGTGAGGAAACGGAAGAGCTGGCAATTAAATTTCGTGAAACTGGTGATCCGAATGCGGCATATCGACTTGTTTCATCCAACCTGCGACTTGTTGTAAAAGTGGCAATGGATTTTCAGAAATACTGGATGCAAAATTTCATGGATCTCATCCAGGAAGGAAATGTCGGTCTCGTGCAGGCTACCAAAAAGTTTGATCCGTACCGTGGCGTGAAGTTTTCCTACTATGCGGCCTACTGGATAAGAGCGTACGTTCTGAAATTCATTATGGATAACTGGCGGCTTGTTAAAATCGGGACAACGCAGGCGCAGAGAAAATTATTTTTCAGTCTTAATAAAGAGAAAAAATTACTAGAAGCACAAGGTTTTCAGCCCGAACCCAAACTGCTTGCAGAACGGCTTAACGTAAAAGAAAAAGAAGTCGTGGAGATGGGCCAGCGAATGGATAGCTGGGATGTATCGCTCGAGAGTCCGGTAAAAAATGATTCCGATGATGAGCAGAAAAGTTTCATTCCAAGCAATGAGCCTGGCATCGAGTCAAAGATAGCTGGTAAAGAGATGAAAATTCGCCTGGCACAATTGCTCGAACAACTCAAAGAAAGTCTGAACGATAAAGAAACGATGATTCTTGAGGAACGTTTACTGACAGACGAGCCGCTTACTCTGCAAAACATTGCGGATAAGTTTGATATATCCCGTGAGCGTGTGAGACAGATCGAAGTTAATTTGCTCGGAAAGATGAAGAAATATCTTGAGGCGGAAATGCCGGATATTGTCGACTTCTTTGATGGAGAGAAAATTATCGTTGGTGCGACTGATTAGCCAGACCAATCCTGCCGTCCCGAGGCATTCCCCATATAACTTAAAATGAGTGTGTATCCATGAACGTACCATTACTGGATTTGCGTCCGCAATTAGATGATTTAAGAGAAGAAATTGTCGAAAGTGTTATAAACGTAATAGACTCCACCAGATATATTGGTGGCCCGGAAGTGGAAAATCTGGAAAACGAGGTGGCTGCCTACTGCAATGTAGATCATGGGGTTGGTGTTTCCAGCGGTACCGATGCATTGCTTGCAGCGCTTATGACGTTGGATATTGGTAATGGTGACAAAGTTATTACAACGCCATATTCCTTTTTTGCAACCATGGGTGTCATTTTGCGGGTTGGCGCCGAACCGCTCTTTGCCGATATTGATCCGGTTAGTTACAATATTGATCCTAATCAAATTCAGGCACTTCTCGAAAGTGACAATAGTGGCAAGATCAAGGCAATTATTCCGGTTCACCTTTACGGGCAGTGCGCAGATATGGAGCGTATATTGAAAATCGCTCGGGAATTCGAGGTGCCGATTATTGAAGATGCTGCCCAGGCGATTGGAGCCGAGATGCCAATCGGTGATGATAATCAATGGTATAGAGCCGGCTCTATGGGCCTTGCAGGCTGTTTTTCCTTTTTCCCTTCAAAAAACCTTGGTGGTATCGGTGATGGTGGGATGGTGGTGAGTACTAATGAGCAATTCAGTAAAAGACTGGCTCTGATGAGAAACCATGGTGCCTACCCGAAATATTTTCATGAAATGGTGGGCGGAAATTTCAGACTTGACCCCATTCAGGCGGCGGTTTTAAGAATTAAATTACGAAAGCTTGATCAGTGGCATCAAGGGCGTATTAATAATGCAAACCTTTACCACAAACTGTTTGAGTCAGCTGGCCTGCTTGATGATGATCAGGTGATACTTCCAGAGGCTGTATATCGTAAAGTTGCTGAAGCTGGTGAGCAAGACCGTCATTATCATATCTATAATCAATTTGTCATAAGGGTGAAGCAGCGAGATCAACTCAGGGAATATCTTGCCTCGGAAGGAATCGGCACAGAGATTTATTATCCGTTGGCATTGCATCAGCAGAAATGTCTTGGGAATAAAGCAAACACGCTTTCTCTGGTCCATGCTGAAACAGCAGCAGCAGAAACCCTTGCGCTCCCCATATTTCCTGAACTTACTGATGACATGCAGGAATTCGTGGTAGCGCATATCAAGCGATTTTACAATCAATAACTGGTTACTTCTGCGAGGGTTCGTAATTGTTCTGAGAAGACAGAAGAAACACCATTACTTGCCACACACTGAGTCTTGCAGAAGCATACCAAGAGATTTCATGATCTTAATGCGATCGCTCATATTCTATGTAACGGTTCTGCTCGCAATTGTAGTCCCACCAAACAGCTCCCTCTATGGTTCTGAGGTTGCCCCCGAAACAGAAGTAAAGGTCCTTGGGAAACAGGACGAAAATCCAATTTGGAAACAATTGTGGGATTCCGCACGAGCCCTTTCTCGCGAAAGTAAACTGGAGGAAGCGCTGAAAATATATCAGAAAGTATTGATCCTAAAGCCAAACATTGAAGAGGTCAAGTGGGAATTGTGCAGATTATATATTGCACTGGAGAATTTTCCTGAAGCCAAAAGAATAGTGGATCAGCTTCTTGAATTTGACAGCCAGAATATCGATTACCTGATCAGTGCTGCAGATATTGCCTTTCAATCAGGAGAGATTGAGCGGGCAAAAGGTCTATATGGCAAAGCTTATGAGCAGGAGCCGCTTGGGGATCATGGTGTCGATGCCCTTATTGGTCTTGCCCAAAGTCTTTTACAACTTGGTAAACGCGTGCAGGCAATACCCCTGCTTGAGCAACTTTATACGCGCTCCGAGATAACTCCAGAGTTACTTGAGACCTTGGCATTCCTGCTCCAACAAAATGATTCCTTGCACAAGAGTGCATTTTATTTCTCCACACTGATTAGGAAGTATCGAGTCAATCCCGAAATAATAAGAACGACTGCGCGTATCCATCAGGAAATCGGTCTTGACCAGCAGGCCGCAGATTATTGGGAGAATTACCTGAAGGAAATCCCTGAAGCCTTGGATGGCCGACATTGGCTTATTGACTATTATTTCTCGATAAATATCAGAAAAAAGGCCCTCCCTCATCTTGAGTATCTCATTTACCATGGGATCAATCTTCAGGAATATCTACTTAAAGCAGGAAATATATACCTTTTTACCTATGGTCGAGCTGACAAAGCGCTCGGCTATTACGAGCAATACAAAAATAATTTTCCTGATGGGAAAGATGTTTCTCAGGAAATCGCCAATATTCAGCTCATCCTTGCCAACGATCTGATTTCGATTGTTGAAAATACTGGTGTATGGACGCTCTGGCGCGATCTGGCCCGTCTTACTCCAAATAGAATCGGGATTTATCGTGCCATGGCAGAACTGCTTAAAAATCTCGAAAAAGAAAAGGAATATATTGAAGTACTTGAAATAATACATTCACACGTCCCTGAAGATTGGCAGATCGCTGATCAACTAGCAGGACAGTATCAGTTATATGGTGATTTACAAAACTGTGCAAATTTGTCTATGAAACTCCATCGATCTGCACCATTTGACAGGAACAGATCTCTCCGAGCGATATCTTGCCTCAAAGGGGCCGGGCAGGACTATGAATTACGAAAGGTTTACCAAATCTATCTTGAAAATATAGCTGATGATTACGAAGTGTTGAAAGCTACCCTTGTTCATTTAGGAAAACTTGGAGATCTAGAGGGGCTAGAGAAGATTTACAACCGATATCTTGAACGAGCTGATAGATCTGATACCAGTCATTTAGAAATAGTGATGATCATGGTCGATCAATTGATTCAAAATGGTATGGTAAGCAGAATCTCACAATTCAAAGAGACCCTTCATACTCCCGATTTGACTGGTCTAAATCCAAAGTATGAGTCACTTGAATCACAGATTGATTTTCGTGTTCATATTACTGAAAAAAACTATGAAGAAGCTGAACAGTTATTAAGAGAAGCACTTATCAAAGAACCTGAAAAGATAGAGAATGTAATAGAACTTACACATTTTTATCTGTTAACCGACAGGTTTGATGAGGCCCAGATCATGTTGCGGAGGGCTGAATTGATGTTTGTTAAAAAAGACTCAGCTTCTGTACAATCCGTAAAAAGAGAAATATACCGCTTAAAATCAACCCTATCTAAGGAATTAGGGCAGGCGGATATTCTGGTGAGGACCACACGTGATTATCTGGTAAAGCTCAAGGACCCTGAAATTATCGAACCTGAAGATTTTGATATCTTTATGATCTTGGTAACATACTATTACCAAAAACAAAATTTAGAAGAGAGTATAGAACTTTTGAATCAATACCGTAATCTCTTTATCACCGATGAACGGTTTCTCATTCTCGCAAATATTTTGAGTTCAGAACAGTTAGTGACTCAAGAGAAAAGTGAAAGCGGGGATATTGAGGGGATGGGCTATAAATCAATCATAAGGAAACTTGAAGCAGCAAAAATCTGGAAAGCTCTTGGCAGAAAATTTGAGGCTGAAAAACTATTAGAGTCTATTCAGAGTACCGATGATAATGTTGTGTCTGCGCAATTATTGCTTGCAGAACTGTATCAGGAACGAGACGAAAACCTGGAATCACTTCACATATTCCAGGCACTGTCTGAGCAATACCCGGTGGAAGACTATTTTATTTTAATGACCTATGAACAGCTTTTAGCAGTCGGGATGTACAGAGAGTTTCTCGAAAAAGCATCGAATTATATCGAGCTGGATATGAAGGGGCAACTACCAGAGAATCCCATTGCACTGTCTGATGTTAGGTTATGGTTTGGAATAGCTCGGGCCTCATGGGCATTGGGTGACTGGGAATATGCACTTCAGATTTATAATAAAATCAAACTTGATCTCCAAGTTTCTATTTCTACTCTTCTGAAAGAAAGTAAAAAAGATCCCTTATTCAAAAGTGTCGATACCAATTATTTTTGGGGGTTATTCGGTGTTTCTCCCTCGACTATGGAAATATTGGATTCAATGATGAACATTCGTTTTGTTCTGCAAAATATTGAGCAGCCCATAGTTACCCTGACAAATGATTATCTTGCTTCCTTCATCTGGTACAAAAGAGTTGATCAGGAGTATGACGCTCGGGATGCTTTGAATAATCGTGAATTTTATAAAGCTGAACAATTATATGCTGATATGATACAGGAAGAGGTTGTATCACAAACCGATGCCACGCCAGAATTGGCGACCATTTATGGCAGGTTGGAAGAAGAAGATCGAGAATTCGAGCTTCTTAAGGAGCTGGACGAATCTGATAGCGGATATGCCTTGTTAAAGAAGTCAATTGACAAACAGGCAAGAAAGCAAAAACCTAATATTTTCTTTCATACCTTTAAAGATGATGAGGCAGGTCGAGAAGACACTATTGATTTGATCAATGATTATTTCGGACTGGGCCTGAATTTTCCCACCACAGATCGACAATACCTCAGAATCAAGGCTGGCAACAGCACGTACCGGGCACACCATCAATCAGGAAGTGCAGATGGCAATAAACTCTCCGCAAATTATTCAATTCTTTTCAGTGATTTGCTAAAAGGTGAAATAACACTTGGCTTTGAAGATATTGAAGAGACAGGGAGTCGCAATACCATCTACGACTTCTTCCTGAGATATCAGCCGAGTTCTGCAGCTAAAGCATATCTGAGTATTGGTCAAGCGATGGTCTATGACACCTTGGACGCGATTTTTAACGACAGCTATTATCAAAATTTTGATGGAGGGTTTCAGGCAAATCTCTTTACCAAAACATTCGCCGGCATTGATTTCAGTATCAAGAATTACGATGACGGCAATAATGGTACGCAGTTTGACGTATGGCTGCGGTATCGGCTTTTTGGAGAAAGAAACAGATTTGACATTCAGTGGGATTATCAGAAAATCGATAATACCGACCCAAATGACCAAAATGATGAATCTGGGAGGGGGCTTCATACCTATTGGCGGCCAGGAGGGTACTGGAAGCATCTTGTCTCACTATCTTACCGGCAAGAGCTCTGGCCAACAGGTAAATTACAGAGTGGTACCGGTTATTTCTCGTTGCGATATGGTATTGGGTATGAATCTCTTGAATCGATTGTTCAGGAAATTGATATGAATATTTCACTTGAAATTCATCCTTCAATTCTATTAAAAGGTACTTTCTCATCTGAGTGGATGGATGATTTTGATACGAGAGCATTTTCAGCAATGCTAACGTACCGGTGGTAAGAATGAGGAATTTATAATTATTCTGCGGTCATTTTATAACACTATCGCAGTTTTTTGGAGGTTAGTACTGAATGGTTGAGAGAATCCCGATGTCCAAGACTGGTCATCAAAGACTGAAGCAAGAATTGACCAGGCTTGAAACCGTAGATCGTTTCGAAATTGCAAATGCGATTGGGGTAGCCCGTGAGCATGGTGATCTCAAAGAAAACGCAGAATATCACGCGGCAAAAGAGAAGCAGGGTCACATTGAAGGCCGTATCATTGAGTTGAAAGACAAATTAGGGCGGGCTGAGGTTATTGATTGTTCTGTGGTAAGCACAGAGCGGGTGGTTTTCGGAACCGTCGTGACCTTGCTCGATCTCGAAACGGATGATGAGGTTACCTATCAACTTCTCGGTCCTGAAGAGGCTGATGTCAAGAAAGGATCCATTTCCGTCCTTTCTCCCCTTGGCAGATCCATTCTTGGCAAGGAAATTGGTGACGACGTGGTGGCAAAAACGCCTGGTGGTACAAGGGAATTCGAAGTAATTGATATCACCGCATCTGATATCAGTTAAGTGTCGAGTACCGACCGGTGACTACGACCTGATCTTCAGTCCGGAAATGAATATCTGATAAAGTTGATCGATAGTTTCTTCCAGCGTATAGCTTGTATCAGATGCGGAAGTCCATACTCGGGTCACTTCATCCAACGCTCCAAAGAGTGCTCGTTTGGCAATGCCGGGCATTATGTCTTTCCGAAACACACCAGTTGATTGACCTTCATTAATGATTTCGGAAATAAGATTAATATATCTCTGAAAGGCGGTATTACGGTAATCTCTGACAACTTTGTTACTTTGCCGAAGTTCAATTTGAATAACTTCGGCAAGATTTTTATTCCTTTTCATCGCAGTCAAGTGATGACGGGCAAAAATCTCCAGTTTTTTCTGCGGATCAGTTTCGGAAGAGAGTGAAAGTTCAATTTGAGCAATAATTTTCCCTATTTCTTCTTCAAAAACAGATACTAATATATCGAATTTATTATTGAAGTAGAGGTAGATGGTACCATCTGCAACCTTTGCTTCCTTGGCAATGTCTGAAATGCGAGCATTAAAAAATCCTTTTTTGGCAAAGACTTTTATTGCCGCAGATATAATTTTGTCGTGCTTGTCTAGATTTTTCATTGTTCGCGCTACGATTGGAAAAGCACACCTTCACTGTTGATGAATGACCACTCATTCATCTAATCTTTCAGCCATGGTTTGTCAATCCGTAATTTACTGATACCATTGCCATTGTATGATATTGATATCTATCTCGATAACTTATTGATTGTAAGATTTTTTATATCGTATACGATTTACTGAATTTATAATTTGTGGAAATAAAAAGGTCAAAATCTATAAATGGGGGAGTTATGAAAGTATTGGTCATCGGTTCCGGAGGTCGAGAACACTCACTGGTCTGGAAAATCAAACAGAGCAAAAAGGTTGAAAAAATTTATTGCGCACCAGGCAATGCAGGGATCAGCAAAATGGCTGACTGTGTTGATATCAGTGCGACGGATGTAAACAAACTTGCTTCTTTTGCCAAAAAAGAGGGCATTGATTTAACAGTGGTAGGGCCTGAATCATCACTTGTCGAAGGCGTTGTCGATGTCTTTGAAGAAGAAGGGATGAAAATTTTTGGGCCGAATAAGAAAGCGGCAATTTTAGAGGGAAGCAAAGTATTCACCAAAGAATTTCTTAAAAAATATGACATCCCCACAGCTGATTTTAAAATCTTTGTGGATCGGAAGAAAGCTAAAAAATATATTGAAAAATGTGGTGCACCAATTGTGGTCAAAGCAGATGGTCTTGCTGCGGGGAAAGGGGTTATTGTAGCCGAAACAGTTAAAGAGGCCAAGGAAGCAGTTGACCTGATTATGAAAGATAAAGCTTTTGGTCAGGCAGGGAACAAAGTGGTAGTAGAAGATTGTCTTAAAGGGGAAGAAGCCTCGTTTATTGCTTTCACCGATGGAAAAACGATACTTCCACTCCCAACCTCTCAGGATCACAAACCGATATATGATGAAGATAAAGGTCCCAATACAGGTGGTATGGGCGCATATTCTCCCGCTCCTGTGGTAACTGATGAGATATCTGAATTCGTAATGGATAATATCATGTTACCAACAATACGTGGATTGGCAGCCGAGGGGAGGCCATATAAAGGTATGCTCTATGCCGGCTTGATGATAGAAGGTAACAAGATAAATGTACTTGAGTTCAATTGCAGGTTTGGGGATCCAGAAGCACAACCACTGCTGATGCGTCTTAAAAATGATTTAGTTGATATTCTTGAAGCTGGAGTAGACGGAACGCTTGACAAGATTAAAATGAATATTGATCCACGCCCAACGGTCTGTGTCGTTATGTCGTCCGGTGGGTATCCGGGAAAGTATGAGACCGGAAAAATGATAACCGGGCTCACCAAGGCAGCGGCAATGCCAGGTATCGAAGTTTTCCATGCAGGTACGACAATGAACCGTGGCCGCACCTCAACAGCAGGAGGAAGAGTACTCGGTGTTACCGCAATCGGTAAAGATCTGCAGACTTCAATTAAAAGGGCCTACCGGGCAGTTGAGGTAATAAAGTGGACCCAATCGTATTATCGTACTGACATTGGGGCAAAGGCGCTCAAACGATTTGCAGATCCTGCAGGCGAAATTAAAGTCGGCATTTTGATGGGAAGTGATTCCGATTTACCGGTGATGCAGGCAGCCGTAGACGTGTTAAAAAGCATGGGCGTTGGTGTTGAGATAACGGTCGCTTCGGCTCACCGAACCCCTGAACGAGTCATGAAATATACTGCTGAAGCACCAAAACGTGGCCTGAAACTTATTATTGCCGGAGCTGGAATGGCAGCACATTTGGCAGGGGTTATTGCATCCCATACTGATTTACCTGTTATCGGTGTACCACTGGATGCCTCTCCGCTTGGAGGCATGGATGCCCTGCTGGCGACCGTGCAAATGCCCCCTGGTGTTCCGGTAGCCACGATGGGTATTGGTAAGGCAGGCGCTAAGAATGCTGCTGTGTTTGCGGTTCGGATGCTTGCCTTAGAGGATCAAAAACTTGCCAAGCGTCTGGTTGAGTATCGCGAAGAAATGGTTAAGGAAGTGTTGCGTAAGGCTGAAAAAGTTGAGGGATAACAAGCATATTCTCGCCACTCCGGATTCGATAAGAAAGGCTGCTGAGATTGTCCGGAGTGGTGGTGTCGTGGCACTCCCCACCGAAACCTTCTATGCATTGGCAGTAGATCCATTTTCGCCAAAAGCTCTGGAGAAACTGTTCACCATAAAAAAACGGTCTTTATCCAAACCAATTCTCTTGTTAATAAGCAGCCACCAGCAACTCCAGCTGTTGGTTAAGGAAGTCCCCCCCCTCTATGAATCATTACTTCGCATATACTGGCCGGGCCCGCTTACCCTTATCTTTCGTGCGAGCAGCACGTTGCCCTCTCTGCTAACCGGTGGCACAGGGACGGTTGGCATACGGTTTTCCTCTAGTGATACCGTAATGAAACTCTGTTCAGAACTAGAGGGACCTGTTACGGGCACCAGCGCCAATATATCAGGCGGATTGCCCGGTGCTAATAGTAAAGATATTCTCAAGATTTTCGGTAATCAGGTAGATCTGGTACTCGAAAATCGTTTCAAGAATTCTTTGCAAAAAAAAGGTTCAACGATAGTCGATGGACTCAGTGGTAAATTGCGGGTGATCAGAGAAGGGGTGATCCCTGAACATGAAATCCTCTAACTTTTATTCGTGCCAGGTTTTGCAGCGCAACATGTACGAGTTGAGATTATATTGATTAATATGATACCATGGATACGTAAGAATCGGGAAACAGGACGTTCGGTAATATAAAAACATCTGAAAGGTGAGAAAATGGACGGTCTGAATTGGGACAAAGAATTTGCCCTTGAGCAGGCGGCAGATGATGCTGATCTCCTACAGGAGCTTCTTGAAATTTTCAAAGATTCCTATGGAAATGATCTGGCACTGATAAAAAGCGGAGTTGAGGAGGGGAATGCATCAGCTATATCCGGCGCTGCTCACTCAATAAAGGGAGCAGCTGCAAGCCTTGGCATTCACGGCATTCGTGATCTTGCCCTGAGCATTGAAGCTGACGCTCGCAATGACAGCCTGGCTGTCGCAAAAGAGAATATAGCGCAACTTGAACACTTGTACGAGGAATTGAAGCAGCTGTAGAAAAATATTTGTGGGTAATAATAATGGGGAGCGGAAAGGGCAAGATCTGCAGTCCTTCCACTCCCCATTTTTTTATCGGGTGAGCTGACGGTATTTAATTCGTTTAGGAATATCAGCCTCCGCTCCAAGCCTTTTTCTCTTGTCTTTCTCGTAATCTGAGAAGTTTCCTTCAAACCAGACCACCTCTGAATTACCCTCGAATGCTAAAATATGAGTCGCGATTCGATCAAGGAACCAGCGATCGTGGCTGATCACTACTGCGCACCCGGCATAATTTTCAAGGGCCTCCTCAAGAGCTCGAAGTGTATTTACGTCGAGATCATTCGTAGGCTCATCAAGGAGCAGAACATTCCCACCTTCTTTTAACATTTTGGCGAGGTGAACGCGATTACGCTGACCCCCGGATAACAAGCCGACCTTTTTTTGCTGATCAGAGCCAGAAAAGTTAAATCTTGCAACATAGGCTCGAGAATTAACCTCTTTGGTCCCGAGCCATACTGTATCCTGTCCTTCTGAAATTGATTCCCAGATCGTGTGCTCCGGATTCAGTGAGTCTCGGGTCTGATCTACATAGGATAACTTCACGGTTTCACCAAGCGTGATTGTTCCTTCATCAGGAGTTTCATGTGAGGTAATCATTTGGAATAAGGTTGTTTTTCCTGCCCCATTTGGACCAATGACTCCTACAATACCTCCCGGCGGTAGCATGAAATCCATGTTTTCAAAAAGAACCCGATCCTCAAATGCTTTTTTTACTCCAATGGCCTCGATTACCTTTTTGCCAAGTCGGGGACCGGGAGGAATGTAAAGTTCAAGATCCTTCACACTCTGATCACCACCGGTTGTTAATAATTCCTCATATGAACTGATACGGGCTCTTGATTTGGATCTTTTTCCTTTAGGGGACATGCGAATCCATTCTAGTTCGCGCTTAAGGGTTTTGCGACGATCGCTTTCGTGTTTCTCTTCAACGGCGAGACGCTTTTCTTTTTGTTCCAGCCAAGAGGAGTAGTTGCCTTTCCATGGTATCCCCTTGCCTCGATCAAGTTCTAGAATCCACCCTGCTACATTATCGAGGAAATATCGATCATGGGTAACGGCGATAATGGTTCCTTCGTATTCCTGTAGGTGCTTTTCAAGCCAGGCAACCGATTCTGCATCAAGATGATTAGTAGGTTCATCAAGAAGCAGGATATCAGGCTTTTTCAGTAGTATTCGGCATAAGGCAACCCTTCGTTTTTCTCCTCCCGAGAGGATACCGCAAGCGGTGTCAGAAGGCGGACAGCGCAGAGCATCCATGGCCATTTCAAGTCGTGAATCGATATCCCATGCTGAAACCGCATCCAATTTTTCCTGAACTTCAGCCTGCCGATCGATAAGATTTTGCATTTCTTCATCATCCATCGGTTCAGCAAACTTTTCATTGATTTGATTAAACTCATTAAGCAGGTCAATGATTTCAGAGACACCCTCCTCAACAATTTCCTTTACCGTTTTTACTGGATCAAGCGCAGGCTCCTGTTCAAGAAAATCTATGGTAAAGCCTGGTGAGATCACGGTTTTTCCATCAATTTCAGTATCTAAACCGGCAAGTATTCGAAGCAGGGTGCTTTTACCTGATCCGTTTAAGCCGATCACACCGATTTTTGCTCCATAGAAATATGAAAGTGAAATGTCTTTTAATATCGGTTTGTTATCGTATTGTTTACTCACTTTGATCATAGAGTAAATAATTTTGTTATCTTCGTTGCTCATTGCGTTTCCCCTGAGTTTTGAGATTAAGATAAGACCGGCTATATTAACGTGTGAGTAAAAAAAAGGGAATAGGCTCAAGGTCCTATTCCCCTAAAACAGAATAATTTTGAGAAGTGTGTTATGGCATGATTATTGGACAATCACATTCAGGATCACTGATATCAAGGAGTAAAAACTTCACATCATAACCGTTTTTAACCAGTTCGCGATATGCTAAGTCTGCCCGTGCGCCTGTAGAACAGTGAACAAAAATGCGCTTGTCCTTTGGAATGTCAGCCATTCTTTTTGGTATTTCATCAAGTGGAATATTCACGGTGTTAGTAAAAATACCAAGTTCAGCGATTTCATCAGGCGTTCTCGCATCTATCACGTAGGTATCAGGAAGTTCTCCATTAACCGCCTTTCTAAATTCAGCAACGGATACCTCTCCCTTGCCAAGTTTTCGTACCCATCTGATTTCCGTAGAAAAGATTGGGCCTTTTTCTATTTCTCCACCAGAGGCAACCCAACCCTGATAATTCCCTTTCACAAGAGATACGTTTTTGAACCCTTCGTACCTCAGATCATCAAGCGCATCGAGCGCCTCTTCATCATCATCACTGTAAAGAACGACAGGTGCGTTGCGAGGGATATCATCAATTCGTTCTTCCAGTTGATCGTAATTTACATGAACTGATCGAGGTATGCGGCCCTCAACTGCACTCCCGTCATCTCTAAGATCGATCAGGACAATATTTCCTTTTTGAATAAATTCTTGAGAAGCGTAGAGGGGGTGACCAGCTTTGCTCCATGCAGGCTCACCTGCCAGATAGCCACGAACATTTGTATAACCAAATTTTTTCGCCAGACCGGCGTTAGAAGAGGTCATACCTCACGTGTAACCACCACAATAAAAAACGAGTAGTTTGTCTTTGTCATCTGGTAGCACCGAAGCTTTCTTTTCTTTTAACTTGGGTACAGGAATGCTGACAGCACCGGGTAAGTGTGCCTGGTCGTATCTACTTTTGGGTCGTGCATCAACCAGGAACAGATCGGCTCCATTGGCCATGAGCTCATACAATTCTTCGGTTTGAATTTCTGTCACACCTTCAGGTAGCTTGGCCAGTTTTGGTTTGATAACAGTGGCAAATTTATCTTCTCCCCGCTGTTCCCACTGAATAATTGCAGCCTCACCCTTGGCTGCATATTCTACACCTTTAGTGTTTTCATCAAAACGTACCATCATGGTTTTGGCTGTGTCGCCTTTACCTACCGTAATGGATATGGTCTTTGCTTTGTTAGATTTGCCGACAACCGGTCCCTTAAAGACGTTTTCAGATTTAGTTTCAGCTGCTGCTTTTGCTGGTTGGGCGGCTTGCTTAACTTCGGCCGTCTGCTTTCCACAGCCCCAGGTGAAAAGCATTAACAGCGTGAGCTGCAGAACGAAAAAGAGTTTCAATTTTTTTTGCATGAATGACCCCCTGTTTTTTTGGTTAATGTTAGCATGCAATATTAGAGATTAACTATATAGCTAAAAAGTTAAATTGTATAGGTGTATTTTGTCTAAAATAATCTTCTTTTCAAAAAAGTTTAGCACAAACACCACCAGATTTTAAAATGAGATTTTTGCGTAATTTAAGGAGTCCATTAGAGAAAAATTGAGGATTTGTGATAAATTGTTGTGTTATCAATAATGTATGAATTAACTAGAATTGGTTGCCGCTTTGCAGTGATTTAAAATTTAATACACTATTTCTTACGCCACACGCAGGATGGAATTGATTACATAAACAATGATTGAGATAACCGTCAGTTATTATAGTCAAATTTTTGAAAGTAAAAAATAATGATGAAACTCCTAAAGTATTGAGGGGTTTACTCCGAAAAAGAAGATACGGTTAATTCTTTACTTCTAATTCTTATGGTCAATACGCCAGGGAGGGCATCATGATCATCCAATCATCTTCTGTTCAATTGTCATCTGAACACATTAAAAGAGAAACTCACCTAATTTCCGAGAAACTTCAAATATGGAACACTGGAGAGAATCGACCACCAGAGCCCGGCGAAAATCAAGCTAACAGGAATACCCTTAACCCCGGTCGTGAGTCGGTGATAGACCGCGTTAGTTTGATGGGTAGGAAATCAGAGCTAAATGAAACTGATGGGATCAAAGAAGGCGACTACGAAGATACGATGGTTGAGGATTTGAATATCAGGATTTTGAAGATGCTGATTGAGCGGTTGACCGGTAGACGCGTTAAAGTAGTAAATCCAGAAGAGTTCAGACCAGAAGGTAGTTCTCGTAGCCTCGATAACAATGGACCATCACCTTTTCACTCGCCAGATTCTGAGGGAATTGTTGATGATAGGTTTGGGATGATTTATGAAAGGTTGGAACGAGTAACCGAGGAGCAACGTGCGTCTTTTCATGCGGTTGCACGGATTACCAATGATGCTGGAGAGGAAGTTTCGGTTTATATAGAACTGAGCATGCAAAGAAAATATGTAGCTGAGCAGAGCCTTTCAATTCGCGCTGGTGCCGCTTTAAAAGATCCCCTGGTTCTTAATTTCAATGGAAACGTCAGCCAATTATCTGATATGACATTTGAATTTGATTTGGATGTCGATGGAGAGAATGATAATTTCCGTTTCATCGAGCGCGGCTCAGGGTATCTCGTGCATGATCAGAACCGCGATAATGTGGTAAATGATGGGTCGGAACTTTTTGGACCCCAAACCGGGCAAGGTTTTGATGAACTTGCTCAATTTGATCAAGACAAAAATGGTTGGATCGATGAGAATGACCAAATTTTCGGCAACCTGAAAATATGGATGTTGAATGAAAAGGGTGAACGAACATTAGTATCCCTTGGAAAGATTGGTGTTGGTGCCATCTATGTTTCCGCAGTTGACACACCTTTTGATTTAAAAAGTGACCACAATGAGCTGGAAGGGCAAATTCGATCAACAGGGATATTTCTCAACGAAGATGGAACGGCCGGGACTGTTCAACAAGTAGACATTGTTGTTTGATTCTATTGAGGTGTCATTTTATTAAGGTAAAGAAAATAGCCGTTCACCTTGCCAATAAGGTCTTCTGTTTCCGAATAACCGGGAACCCTGCCACGATTGAGTGAAGTATTATTCTCACCAGCATTCCAGGCTGTGACAACAAGCTCAATTTTCCCATTAAATCGATAATTATACCGAGAGATAAGGTAGACAGTCAGAAGAATGTTTATCGCAGGATCGTGAAGTGAATCTAAAGAGAGATCCTGTAATTTAGACTCTTCAATGTATTTGAAATTAACCCCGGTATTATAGAGAACCCTGGCGGCAGCTTTACCTGTTTCATGAACAATCTGACCAAGTCCACGGGCGTTATCGACAGATACAGCACCGGGGTCTACCGATGACTCTGCAATAATCAATGCCTTCACAAAATTTCGGTTTACGACATTGTTTTTCTTATGATAGGCAAATCCGCAAAAATATTTGATTAGATGATCGTATTGCTCGATTTTGACGATAAGAGAGGGATCGAGTTGTACTGACTTATAGGTTTTGATCGAATCCTTGAAATCACCATAAGCAGGTGCAGCAGTAATAGATACCAGCCAGAGTGTGACCAACAATCCTGGCACGCGTATCGCAAATTGATGCATCAGTTATTCTTCTACGGTAACAGTTTTACGTTCGAATAGGGCTTTTGAGAGGACCATGAGCTCGTACGGGTCTTTACTTCCGGTCAGCTCTCGGATCGAATGCATGCCAAAGGTAGGAGCGCCCACATCGGCAGTTGTAAGGCCTAATTTTGCTGAAAGCAGGGGACCAATCGTGCTGCCAGCAGGCATATCACTGTTCATAATAAAATCCTGGGTCTCAAGTCCGCAACTCTCGGCAAGATCTCTGATAAGAGAACCGGTAAGAGCATTGGTTGCATACCGTTGATTTGCATTAATTTTTATAACCGGACCATTGTTTAATGTAACCGGGTGGTCCGAATCGGTGAGACCCCCATAATTAGGATGCGTTGCATGCGCATTATCCAAAGAGAGAAAAAATGAGTTACGCATTCCAATCGATTTTTTTTCTGGGTTGGAATAGATTCTATTGAATACTTCATCTAGAAAATTACTGAGTGCGCCACTACTGGTTCGGGAACCGATCTCTTCATGGTTGGAGAGAACGATCATACTGTTGGTCTGATGTTTGGCAGTCGCAATTGACCGAATCGCGCTAAAGCAACTGAGCTGATTGTCCAATCTTGGAGCGCTGATGAAGTCGTCGTTAAGGCCAATGTATACAGGTTCAGATGTGTCGTAGCAAAAAAGATCAAAACCAAGAAGTTTCTCGACCACCATTGATTGATATTGGTTTTTGAGGAAATCGAGAATTAGAGTGGGAAGTTGAATAGGGGAGTCTGATTCTTGTGCTCCCCATAAAGGACTCATGTGCTCCTGCACCTTGATGGGATTAGCCTCATTTGCCTTACGGTTGAGATGAATTGCGACACTGGGGATAAACAGCAGTGGCTTCTCCACATTGATGAGAAATGTCTCAAGTTTTCCAGTAGACAGTTTAACTACTACACGCCCGGCGATTGAAAGATCTCTGTCAAACCAAGTAGATAGTAGCGGGCCACCATATTTTTCGACACCTGTGAGGAAATAATCATCCGAGCCATTTTTTGAATGTGGTTTGATCTGCAATGCAGGGCTGTCGGTATGTGCACCAATAATGCGAAAACCCGCGGAAGGTTCTGACGTATGGTTCAAATGAAAGGCGATTAAAGTGCCATTTCTTGAAACCAGGTAGGTTCCTGGTCGTTTTAATGCCCAATAGTCTGTCTCGAATAGTTGCTCATATCCCTTGGATTCAAGATAGGTAGAACAATTGTTTATGCAATGATAAGGGGTCGGGCTTGCTTGGATAAAATTGAATAGATCGCTATTATACGTTTTTATCTGCTTATCCATATTCAAAAAGAGTGGGGATGTGGGTTGAGCGTGAATTTGGCTCTAGAGGAGTTCATTAACCGCTTGGTATGCTTCAACCATCAAACTGCGAGTGGCATTGGTTGCACCGCTGTAAACACTGAGTGGGTCTGCAACGGTCGCAGTGGGTTGAGAAGACTCAGCATCAGAAATATTGGTCGACTGTATTTCTTCCATCCGCTGCTGATTTAACTCCTGTTGAGCTCTGGAGAGTTCCGCAGTGGCTTGAGCGGCAATCTGACGGTCTGCAGCAGAGGGGCTTGCAGGCGCAAGCGCGGCTCTTTTAACGGTCTGCATCTTTGCTATGGTCGCCTCAGGTGTATTCTCTCGCCCGATATCGATGGAAACCTCACCACCAACTGCATAAAGTCTGCCATCAGGTCCTCTTTGATACGTGAATGATGCTCCACCGCGTGCATATTGTCCTGCTGCGGCCAGATGGGCTCGCTCATGTGCTCTCACTTCAGTATCCCTGGCCTGGAGCTTGGTCAATACAGCTTGATCGTTGTAAGAAAGCTCTTCGGTTTGGTTGTTCGGCGATTGGTTACCTGCGCCGTCCTGATTTGTTCCGCTGGATTGGTCATCACCGTTCCGGCGCGCTAGTCTTCTGCCTTCTTCTGAGACTTGAACGGTCTCCTCAGGAGGTTGTACGGGATTGATGTTTTCTTGAGGCGTAACAGGGCGGTTTACAACACTTGAGTTGTCGCCCATGATGGTTCCCGTTTGTTGATAAAGCTGGGAAATATATGAAGAAGTCGCTCCGATCATAATTGCCTGTTACGTAGTTGCAGTTTTCCTAATTAAATATTAATACTTTTTAAGGAAAAAAGCAATGTTTCCGCGGGTACTGAAAAAGCTGAAAAGGGCGCAGAGAAAGGGTGCAGGAGCGTTACTGATACCTGACCTTCAGATCATAGAGTTTATCAAGATATTCATCTCGAAGTTTCAGTTTGACATTGCTTGATTCAATTTCAGCAATAAGACTGTCAATCGGGGCGGAAATATCGATCCCGAATTTATTTTTACCCGTACGGTTTGATTGATCAATGATCATGATTGCATAATAACTGACAATCATTCTGCTCATTGAATCCCTGCGAAAAAGATAGAGCCTGCCACCCATGGTATTAAGAAAGAAACCTGAATAAAGATACAGCGCGTTATCCGGCATGGTTATACCCAACTCTTTTGTGAGACAATTTCCATCGACAGCAATGAGATAAAAATCGACGAGTACCTCTTCAAAACTATCTTTTTCCCGGTCAAGGATTCCTTTCAAAACGAAAATGTTCCGTTTCCCAATGATCCGAAAAAAATGGGCGGTATTTTGCAACACGGTATAAAGATCATCGGTCTCTCCACTAACGACCGGTGGGTTGTCAATGAGTCGCTGGATCAGCTTGGGGAAATAGATGCTGCTCGGTTCATCGAGGGAAAAATTTTGGATGTATTGTTGTTCATCCAGATGGTTAAAGAATTTTTTGATGTTTTCAGCGCGAATAGCACACTGCTGTTGCTCATTTTGCTGCTGAGTCTGTACTGGTAGTGGTGTGACGGGAGCGTCATCTGGTTTGCTCAGATCAGTTACAATGATTTGTCCTGAGCTAACCGTAGCCTGTTGAGTGTTATTGTTGGAATTTATTGAGACAGGAGGGGGGCTGTGGGTTTCCTGGTTGTTTTGATTTGCGATTCCAGGGACAATGATGTCGGTGTTTCCTGTTGGGCGTGGTGGGTCGACGATACCTGAAACCGAATTTTTTTCTGAGTCAACAGATTGATAATAGTAACCGCCAAAAAGAAGAGCGATTAAGAGTACGAAACCAATGAGTATGAGCGTTTTGGTTGAACTCCCCCGTCCAACTCTACGTTGCGGTGCTTTTTCCTGGTCCATAATAATCTCTCCGGATTGGAAACGGTCTGAGGTTGGCTCACACTATACAAAGTGGTTGATCGTAAGTCACCAAAGAAAAGACGGGAGTAGCTTTAACTGGTGATGAATCTGCGTTAACGATAGCAAGGGAACAGGTTTAGAAAATAGGGGGAGGATCTGATAATACTTGACGTCTGAAAACGAAAACACTATTCTATCTGATCCCGTAACAGGGGCAAGTATTTAATCAATTTTGCAGTATTTCTATAATAAAAACAATTTCGGAGGATTACTATGACTATTAGTGTAGTTGGACATTCAAACCCAGATACCGATTCCGTAACTTCAGCAATCGCACTGGCCGCCTTGATGAACGCACAGGGACAAGATGCAAAAGCTACCATGCAAAGCTCTGCTGACGACCTGAATCCTGAGTCTAAAATGGTTCTTGACCGTTTTGGTATGGCGGCACCTGAGATGATTGATGATGCAGCTGGAAAGCAAATTGCACTGGTTGATTTCAGCGATATCGCTCAGGGCCCAGCAAATCTTTCCGACGCAGAAGTTGTGGCGATCGTAGATCATCATAAAATTGGTGATGTTACTACTAATAACCCGATCCTTTTCAGAGCCGAGCCTGTTGGCTGCACCGGCACCGTGCTGAACAAGATGTTCAAGGAAGCAGGCGTTGCAATTCCTAAGGATGTTGCCGGTGGAATGCTTGCTGCCATCCTCAGTGATACTGTTAACTTCAAATCGCCCACCTGCACCGAAGCTGACAAAGCTGCAGTTGCAGAGCTGAAAGGTGTTGCGGGTGTTGAGGATACCGAAGAACTGTTCATGGATATGCTGAAAGCAAAATCTTCGGTTGACGGCGTTCCTGCAAAAGACCTGCTGTTCAGAGATTACAAAGATTTCGATATGAATGGTAACAAAGTTGGTATCGGACAGCTCGAGCTGGCAACCCTTGATCAGGTAGCGGACATTCGTGCTGATCTGATGGGTGCAATGGAAGAAGTCAAGGCAGACGGTCGTCACAGTGTACTGCTGATGCTCACCGATGTTGTTAAAGAAGGAACTGACCTCGTCGTTCTTTCTGATGATCCAGCACTCGTTGAAAAAGCTTTTGGTGGCAAACTTGAGAATTCATCCATGTGGGTTGAAGGTATGATGAGCCGCAAAAAGCAGACCGTACCGAATCTTCAGAATGCATTTGGCTGCTAAGCTGCTATAGAAGATTAAGTAATAAAAAGGGCCTGGTCGTCATATGAGATCAGGCCCTTTTTTGTTGAATACCGCACTCGCCATTAACTGTTCAGAACCCGGCTGTTTGAAGAAGCTTCCTCATCTCCTGATCTTCAACCATCCTGCTATCTAGAACCATTGATCTTGAACGAAAGGTCGAGCGATCAGTTCTCTGCTGCGTGTTGTCCTTCTTCTTTTCAGTCTCTTCAATAAGGGTGATTAACTGGTTTTTTCTATCTAGCAATTGTTTCTGTTTCTCGTCGCTCTTTTGAGCCGATGATTTGGAACTTTTGTTCTTCATGAGCAGTCGATTGACCCGGTTCAGGCTTCGTTTGAGCCGAGATATCTGTTTTTGATAATCAACTTTCCAGGGCTTTCCCCGCCAGGTGATTTCAAGGATTCCTAAAGATTTTCCCAACTCAGCGGTTTGGGTAATGAGCGAATCACTAAATTGCAGTGAATTAATACTTCCGTGACGGGAATCACCTCCAATTACAATGTCTATGCCCTCAATCTGATTTGTTATAACTTCTACAACGCGTGCCTGTCTCAGTGTTGACAGGAGAATGATTATATCGTGAGTGGGTCGTAACGATTTAACATTTTGAGATAATTCAGTTATACCTTCGGTGATGTAAAAATCTGAAGTCTGAAGAGAGGTGGTTCCAGTGATCCCGATGATCGCGACATCCAACCCGGCCATTTGATAACTTTTATACGGTTCAAAAACAAGATCACCCGATTGGTGGTAGAAATTGCAGGAGATCAACGGGAGCTTTGTTGCTTTGAGTTGCTCGATAATTGATTCTTCTGAGAGCAGATCATAGGGGCCGACACCAATTGCATCATACCCCATGAGCTTGTAAGCTTCCGAGATGGCAATGGTCTTCCTCAGAGCTTGTTCTCTATTTGTGGTATTTGTTTTCTCGTTCAGTATGTTCCCCGCGTCAACCAACAGAGATTCATAATATTTTTCCTGGAGTTCTTTTATGGCCGTTGCTTTTCTGGACAGACCGCCCTGAAGAGAGTCGCTTCATCCACATGGGTGCAGTTCACCCTTCAGGTTTGTCGTGTGCAGGATTGCAAATTCAGCGTCTGTAGCGTTGGCTCTACCTTTTGTGGCAATAGAACAAAGCAAGGTAACGAGAAGGGTAAATGATAAGATTTGAGTAAGTTTTGGTATCATGAATGTTTTTTTCGCTTATTTAATAGTGTTCGCCATTTATCGAGTCGATCTTTTATTACTGATTCATACCCCCGTGTAGTTGGAGTATAAAAAAACTGTTTTTCAAGATTATCTGGCAGGTGTGTTTGTTCAACCAATCCTTCTGGATCATCATGTGCATACTGGTAATTCTTGCCATATTCCAACTCTTTCATTAGTTTCGTCGGAGCATTCCTCAGGTGGAGTGGAACGGGCAGAGAACCGGTTTTGTTGATCAATCTGCTCACTGAGTGTGATGCTTTATAAAGTGCGTTACTTTTCGGAGCAGTTGCGAGATAAACAACCACCTGTGCCAGTGCCAATTCCCCTTCGGGGGATCCAAGTTTATGATAAGTTTCCCACCCTGTGTGAGCCTGGGTGAGGGCATGAGGATCTGCCAGGCCAATATCTTCAGAGGCAAACCTGAGTAGCCTGCGGGCAATGTACAATGGGTTTTCACCTCCAAGAATCATCCTATAGAACCAGTAAAGAGCCCCGTCAGGGTCTGAATCACGCAAGCTCTTGTGAAGTGCCGAAATCTGGTCGTAATGGTGATCCCCGGATTTATCGTACCGATAGCTTTTTTCCTGTAATGCAAGATTTGCGGTTTCAAGGTCAATTATCTGATTTGAGGTGTTATTGTGGGTAGCAGAGAGAAGGGAGACTGAAATATCAAGAAGATTGAGTGCTTTTCGACCATCTCCATCTGCGTTTGCAGCAATAAATTCAAGCGCCTCATCGGTGATCTTGACCAGATTGTCACCATATCCCCTTGAATCATTGAGGGCGTTAGATAAAATCAGGGTGATTTCTTCTTGTCTCAATGGTTGGAGTACAAATACCTGACAGCGAGAGAGAAGGGGAGAAATAACCTGAAACGATGGGTTTTCAGTAGTAGCGCCAATTAATGTGAATAAACCGCTCTCCACATGGGGCAAAAAGGCATCCTGTTGACTTTTGTTAAACCGATGTATTTCATCAACAAAAAAAATGGTTCCTGCAGATTCCTCTTCTCGCCGTCGGGTGGCTTCTTCAACGACGTTTCGCACTTCCTTTACACCTGATAGTACCGCGGAGAAAAAGACAAAATGAGCGTTGCTGCTTCCAGAGATGATTTTGGCCAGACTTGTTTTACCTGTGCCGGGAGGCCCCCAGAAAATCATCGATGGGATTGATTTGCCCATAATCAATTTATAGAGAATCTTATCCTTACCCAAGAGATGTTCCTGACCGATAAATTTATCAATGGACTCTGGGCGCACGCGTTCGGCGAGCGGAATTGATGCTTGATCTGGTATTTTTTCGGTTTGCAAAGCTATCTCTCACACTTTCCATTAAAGAAGTTCATATTCGTTATCTGTTTTACCAAAAATAAGTGTTATCGGCATCGTCCATTTGAATTAATCAACTCAAAGTTATAGGCTAAAATGAAGACGGTTAAGGTTGTCTTAGTTGGTATAGGCGATGAAGGGTGGGGAATGCAGAACGATCAGAAAATTATCATAATAGACCCGGAAGTTGCGACGGCTGATCTTTGTCGATCAGTACTTTCAAATTACGGGTATACCATACTATGCGCTGAATCAGCAGAAAAAGGATGCGAGCTCAACGGTCAGCATGGATTTGATCTGGTAATAACCGTAGACTTACTCCCCGGACTCGACGGCATAGAAGCGTTTGAAATTATGCGGGAAAGCCAACCCAGTATTCAGGGAATTCTGGTTTCGGCAAATCCCAGTATCGCCCATTTGCGAAGAGCGCTTAATAGTGGTTTCAGTGGTTTCTTGACAAAACCGATTGTTCGATCGGCCCTGGTCCAAAGAATCGAGGATATCAAGAGAAATTCTGCAGTCGGAGTCGATCATACCCGGTATAAAATTCTGATTCCATTATATGAATATGGAACAGATTTTTTAAACGCTACCACTCAAGATGAGATTTTTGAGATCCTGTTTAATGCGTTGGAAGACGACCTTGGTGTTCCAGCTGCCACGGTCATGATGCCAGACGAAGCGCAGGAAATTATCAGGGTAGTTGCCTCAAGAAATATGAGTATTCCACTGGAGGATGGGTTTGAAGTGAAAAGTGGGGATCGCATCTCGGGGTGGGTATATCAAAAAGCAGAACCGGTTATATTAAATAAAAGAACGCAAAAAGATTCCCCGTTTTCAAAACGTTTAGAGCGTGAAGAAGTTACAGCGTCGATCTCATTTCCAATGATCCATGAAGGAAAAGTAATCGGGGTTCTGAACATTACCAATGACAGGGATGAGGTCGAGTATACAAATGCTGATTTTGAATATTTATCGGTTCTCTGCAATTTCACCGTTCTTGCCCTTGAAAAAATCAAATACCAACAGGAGCGAGAACAGCGTTTGCACATGCAAACTCTGATGCAACAATATGTTTCTGAAGAAGTGGCCGAACTCATTCTTACCCGGAAGGTTAACCCGCTTACCATTGGGGAATTAACCCACCTTACCGTGATTTTTGCTGATATAAGACATTACACCAGACTCGTCCAAGCTATACCACTCAGACAGACCCGTCAATTTCTCAACGAATTTTTTGATATCTTTGTGGCACAAATATACAAACGAAAAGGAACACTTGATAAGTTTATGGGTGATGCCGCCCTGGCGATATTTGGTGCTCCGGTGAAAATAGGCAATACCAACCATAACGCCCTGCAATCGGCATGTGGAATTGCTGAAGGTTTTCAGGTATTGAAAAACAGATGGCTGGAAAAATATAAGGAATTCAAAGAGGTAGAGCTTGGGATCGGGATAAGCTCTGGAAATATGTTCATTGGTAATCTCGGATCAGACGAACGACTAGACTATACGGTCATCGGGCCGGAAGTAAATATCGCTCAAAGGCTTGCTGCGATGGGGGTAGGTAATCGTATTTTGATAACTGAACCAGTTTATAAAGCTCTTCCGGATACTCACGGTTCGCTCGAAGCAATGCAAGTAAGATTGCGGGGCATAGAAAATGAAGTAACGGTGTATGAAGTAGTAGTTTGATCACTCATGCACACCTGAAAGAGGTTTCTTTGTAGGTTATCACGTCACCTTTCTTGAGTTGTTTGCCACGCTCGAACACAATAATCCCATTTACTGAAATAAGTCCCTCGGTAATCAGGAATTTAGCTTCAAGGCCATCTGAGACGAGATCGGATAACTTCAAAAATTGACCAAGTCTGATTGGATATTTCGTTATCGTTACTGCTTTTGCTGTATCCATGGTTATAAAATCCTCAATCACAGAAATTCGCTGAAGAACCGACTATGATTCGGTTTTTTATCTCGATGAAAAAACGATTTGGACAATAATTGTCATCGCTTGAAAAAGCCAGTGATTATTTAGATAGGAAATGTATAATTCTGTTTTAAAACAGCTTCTTTCAATGTATGTTTAAAAATAAAAATGAACTCAGGAGGCAGATTATATCATGAAAAACATTTGTAAATTAGCAGGGATTTTTTTCACCGTATTACTGTTAGCAATTAATCTGAGCAGTTGCTCAAAGCAATCTTCTGCGGTACCTCCTGCAGACCTTGCCCCGCTCTCAAATTCGGTGGGGAATTTTGAAGATATTGAATTGCCATCTGAAATGATCTGGGACAGTACGAAAAGCATGGCAATTAAGACTGATTCGTTTCGAGGTGGAATTCTTGAGTACTCAGGTAAGGTCGAAATCAATTCTCTGAAAGATTTCATTACCGCTTCAATGAAAAACAACCAGTGGAAACACGTTGGTGAAGCATCTTCGGAAGAAATTGTGATCGCCTTTATTAAGCCGAACAAGACCTGCATGGTAACCTTACGGGAAGGTTTTGGCGGATCATTTGGCAAGACTTACCTGACAATGTATATAACCGTTGACGTTGCCGCGAGCAAGCGACTCAATGCATTTGGAGAGCCGATCGGCAATTAGATTTCAGGTTTCACTAATTTCCCCCACATACTGGCGAAGAGGGGTGTGGGGGAATGTTTGGCTCACCAGACATTACCTATGGCAAGGGTAATAAAATCGTAAGATGATTTTTTTGTTACAGAATTATTTTAAACAATGCGTATGATATACTACTGATACGGTTATGTCAGGGTAATGTTTGTTTGAAAAGAACAGAAAATCTTTCCGAATATGAGAGCGAATCGCAGTAGACAACAGCGAGCCTTAGATAAAGCCAAACAGGTTCTTTTGGATGCTGAACGAGAGCGACAAAAGGATCAGGTATCCCAACGCCTCAAAGAATTTACCGAAGGAAATGAACAACTACTCGCTGAAGACGAGTTTGCTGACAATCTTGCCCAACATCTCAATCAGATGTATCAGGATGGTCAAAGACAGAGTGTAATCGAAATTGTCAATACACTTGGCAAGAGTGTTACGAACCAGGATCCTTCAATCCGAGAGAACAGTGTAGCTAACCTTTCACGCCTTGCCGGCTATCTGTTTCAGTCTAATGACCTTGAAGTACTCTGTGCATTATTTGATAATCTTGTAAAGTGGGTTGAGCGTGAGGAGAGTTACATAAACGGTTTTGGTGTAGCATGCTCACAACTTCACAAAATTACCCAACGATTACTTGAGGACAGGCAATACTGGCAGGAAACTGAAAAGATTCTGATCGTCCTCAATCAGATCCAAAGTGGTGTCATCGAAAAAAACAGCACCATCCGAGGAATGCTGGTGAAGCTCCAGGAGAGTCTTGCCAATAAAAACATTCTTGAGAAGCTTACCGAAACATATCTGAACAGAAAAAGTGAAGTAAAACATGTTGCAGAAACGATTCTTGCCAACCTCGGTAGGCGCGCGGTGATTTATCTGATTAACCGCCTTATGCATGCCGATAAAAAAGAAGAGCGTTTACAACTGGTCAAACTTATTCCAAATGCCGGCAATGTAGTGGTTCCTGTGGTGGTTGATTGCCTGAAAAAGAAACCACCCTGGTACGTAATCAGAAATGTCGTTTTTATCATCTCAGAACTCAACAACTCATCCCTGTACAACATAGTCCAACCCTATCTTTCTCATAGAGATGTCAGAGTTCAGCAGCAGGTGTTGAGTTGTATTGCCAAGATTAGTGGAACAAAGCTTAAAATACGGCTTATTGAAGCACTGCCTAAGGTTTGCGATGAACTCAAAATGCAGATTATCATGCAGATTGGACAAATGACCGGTGAGGAAGTAACCGAGGCTTTACTCTCTCTCCTGCAGGAAAGAGCTAATTTCAAGCAGGAGCACTATATTGAGTTGCTGGTGAAAATTTGTGTTTCCTTGAAGTTTTCACCAACCAAGGAAGTTATTTCTGCACTTAATGAACTGATAAATGAGCGCAAAGAGTCTGCCGGACCCACTGATCCAGTTCTTGTTGCAGCTCGAGACACTTTGCTGATACTTGAACCTCGGTACCGACATCAAACGCAGTCAAGTTTTACCGAGAACGAAAACCTGATAGACGAACTTGAGTTTCAAGGAGAACAAAAAACAAGTTCAATTCGAAAAATAGAACAGTCCATCCGAGAACTTGTTGCTCAGGGCGACCTTGAAAAAGCAGGCAACAAACTGTATTCAAATGCGGTAACTGCAGCACGGGATAAAGACTTCAATTCGGCTGAGTTGCTGCGAGACAAGTTGCTGGAGATCAATCCTCTGGCTCTTTCAGAAGTAATTAGACTTGGTGAAATCATCGAAGAAGAAAAAAGTTCTTCGATTACCAATCACCATATCGCGGTCTGGAGTGAGCTGTATGAGAAAATGTCTACCGAAGAATTCAATTCGCTTTACTATGCAATGAGGCTGGAAAACTATGGATTTGACGAGCCAATCGTAAAAGCGGGAGAAACCGATCCGAGTCTCTATTTTGTCAATTCCGGATTGGTCAGGCTTACCTGTCAATGTGACAATAGGGAAACATTTTTAAAGCGACTGCAGCCTGGTGAAGTTATCGGGGTGGGGCCATTCTTCTCCGTTTCTGTCTGGACGGTTTCCATGACCGCCCAGTCCGAGACACAGCTCCATGTGTTGTCCCGTGAAAACTTTAACAAATTGCAGCAGGAGTTTCCTGATCTCGAAGCAAAACTTGAGGAATTTTGTCATAATTACGACACGGTTCCGGAAATGCTTCGCATGTCTGGTTCGGATCGAAGAGAATTTCCGCGCTATTCAGTGAATATAAAAATCTCTAACACCTTGCTTGATCCTTACGGTAACGCTGGAAAACGTTCCTTCAAAGGTGAACTCATCGATATATCCAAAGGTGGCTTGTGTTTTTCCATACACATAACTAGTAAAGAAAATGCGCGGTTGCTACTTGGTAGACAAGTTGTTTCTGAAATCAATTTGGGAGGAGGAAACATCCTTAAATGTTTTGGGGTCATAATCGGAGTCCAGTTCAAAGAAAATGACCAGCAGGAATTTTCGGTTCATGTCAAATTCTACCGGAACATAGAACATGACCACGTCATGCAGGTGGTTAATCTCGAAATCTAGTAACCCTTTTTCTCCTTTTTGATATGAGTTTTAGTGTTCGTGGGCTCACGATTGATCCACCCATCGCACTTGCACCAATGGTTGGGCTTTCTCATTCTGCTCTCAGACAGCTGGTAGCCGGTTTTGGCGGTACTGGCCTTTATTTCACAGAAATGCTCTCTGCGAAAAGACTGCCGTCTGAAAATGAGAAAAAATCACCTTACCTACTCAGGACTGGAAAGGAGCATCCTCTTATATTTCAGCTCTACTTTATCGATGAAGCTCACATAGAAGAGGCAATTGCGAAAGCTCACCAGTTCAACGCTCAGGGAATCGATATAAATTTGGGATGTGGCGCACCTAACATAAAAAAAATGGGTGCAGGTCAATCTCTGCTTGATAATGCTGCCGGAGTTGAGCGGGTTATTCGTTCAATTCGGCGAAAAACCGAGCTACCCTTAAGTGCGAAAATTCGAATTGGGTATGAAGAGAATGCAGCAAAGCTCAGAGAAATATGCCTTAGACTACAGAATTATGGTCTCGATTATCTGACCATACATGCCCGGCTTGTTGGTGAAAAGTTTTGTCGAAAACCTCGTTGGCACATACTGAAAAAGACCATCAATTCATTGAGCATTCCTGTTTTGGTCAACGGTGGAATATACAGTGTAAAAGATGCCAGAATGTGTCTCGATATAACAGGTGCTCATGGTTTGATGATAGGCAGGGCAGGGGCACAAAAACCATGGTTGATGAGAGATATTGCTCATCAACTCTATAAGCACGAAGCAATTTCTCCTGATAAAAACCTCGATCAGATTTATTATGTATTCATGAACTTTTTACGTGATTTTCCTCCTGAACGTCAACTTGGGAGGCTTAAACAATTCACTCACTATTTTGCCAAGAACTTTGTTTTTGGCCATAAGTTTGCCTCAATGATCCAAAATGCGAAATCGATGGATGAAGCATTCACATGTACAAACCGTTTCTTTTCCTCTAACGATGAAATATTACAAATGGAGATGACGTCATGATTGAATTAGTAAAAAAAGCGATGTTTACTGGTGTTGGAATGGTTGCCCTAACTAAAGACAAAATTGAGGAGGTTTCCAGAGAATTCGTAGATAAGGGGAAGCTATCGGAAGAAGAGGGTAGGAAGCTGATGGATGAACTCTTATCTCGATCTGAAGAATCCAAACAAGTGCTGAAAGAGCAAATTGAAGCTTCTGTAAAAAGCGTACTTGATAAAATGGATATTCCTACTAAATCTGATATCCAGAAACTGCAAGACGAACTTACCAGTCTGCGACAGATGATCGAATCAAACGAATAACAGCTCCTAGTTGCCCGGTAGCAATTTGTTTTTGACCTGATTGATGAGCGAATTAATTTCGGGTAATTTCAATTGCCAGAGGATCATGAGATACAGTGCAGCGCCACTGATAATCGTGATGGCCAACAATAGTATTTGCGACAGCAGATTATGCTCATCACTGATAGGTAATGCCAATGATAATCCATAGAGCAAAAGGAGCATAGCACCACTCGCAACTGCTATCTTGGTGATGCTAGAGAAGAGCCTGGCAAAGGAAAAACCGCCATTAACGTGGTAAAGTACAGTCATCAGGAAAACGAAATTCAACATCATGGTCAACGATGTGGAAAGTGCAATAGCGCGGTGCTGAAACGTCTCGATGGTAAAAAGAATAATGATAATGTTTGCTCCAATGGTGAGAAAGGAACCGATGACAGGATAGCGGGAGGCGTTGATCGCATAAAAAACCGGCACGATAACTTTGTTTGAGGCGTAGGCAAAAAGGCCAGCTGCATACAGGGAAAGGGCAATTGCCGTAGCTTGTGTATCAAGGCTGGTAAAAGCACCATGTTCGAAGATTATTCTGATTATTGGCTCAGCGAGAAAAATTAACCCGATGGTGGCCGGAATCGTTAAACAGAACACCATTGTCAGTGAAGAGATAAATGCATCATTCATTTCGTGGTATTTTTTTTGGGAAGCCATACTGGCGAGTACCGGCAGCGCCGCAATTGATATGGCAACACCAAACAGCCCTATGGGTAGTTGTACCAACCTGAATGCATAATTAAGCCAAGACACTGAACCCTCGGCACAGGAAGAGGCAAAATTGGTGTTGATGAAAATGTTGATTTGAGTTGCTGAAAGACCAATGGTTGCAGGCACCATCAGTTTCAAAATGCGGTGCAAACCCGTATCATGAAAACTAATCCGAGGGTACCATTGAAATCCCGCTTTTCTAAGCGCCGGTATCTGGACTGCCAATTGGAGTATACCTCCGACAAGGGTGCCAATCGCCATACCGATAATTGCCGGGTAACCATATCTCGGTAAAATAATGGCCAGGGATGTACCGGTGATAATTGATCCAGCATTAAAAAAGCTTGACGAAAGCGCTGGCAAGAAGAAAATCCCACGCGTGTTCAAGATTCCCATAACGACAGCAGCAAGGGAAACAAACAACAAGAAGGGCATCATGATAATGGTGAGCAGTGAAGTAAGTTCTGTTTTCCCAGGTACCAGGGCGAAATCCGGTGCAAGCAGGCTGACAATCAAGTCGGCAAGAAACATCCCGACCAGGACAAGAATTGAAATTGAGACCCCAAAAAAGCATAAAGTGTTTGAGGCCAGCATCATAGTTTCCTGGCGTGATTTATTAGTGTTATAATCAGAAAAAACAGAAACAAACGCTGCGGAGAGGGCGCCTTCGCCAAACAGGTCTCTGAGCAGGTTTGGAATTCGAAAAGCTACCACAAAAGAATCATAAGCATACCCGGCTCCAAAAAGAATAGCGAAAACCTGTTCACGTACCAACCCAAGCACCCGACTAAACATTACAGCAATCGAAACAAGCGTCGCTGAACGGGCGATTTTCCCGGTAGGTTTATCTGGTGAATTCAACTGATCTGGGTCTTTCTGTAGTGTTCGGTTGGAGATTAAGAGCGGTTGCGATTTGAAGATACTCACTTCCTCTAATTTTTACCAGATAATCCTGCATTTAATTCCCTAGTGAAGTAGCGAAATAATTAATCCCTAATTAAAAGATTGTTAGAAAACAATCATGCTTGACTTTCTTGCTTTTGAGTTGAATATATGACTTGGACTTTTTTTCGAAGTTAATGACAACCTACCGGTTGAAAATCGTGAAAACCGGCCAGACATTAATAAACGATGAATTGAGGAGAAACAGATGCAGGATACGAGTTTGATAAGAAACATCGCTTTAATTGGTCATGGGGGGAGTGGAAAAACATCCTTAGCTGAAGCAATGTTATTTACTGCCGGTAAGCTCAAGCGATTGGGGAAGGTTGACGAAGGTAATTCCTGCATGGATTATGATGAGGAAGAGGTAGAACGCAAAATATCCATTAACTCTTCATTCAATACCTATAATTGGAATAAAACAGAAGTCTTTCTTACTGATACTCCCGGTGACGATTCTTTTCACAACGAAACGATATTTGCCTCCCACATCTGTGATGCCGCATTGTTTACCATTGGAGCCGTACTTGGGGTAAAAGGTCAAACGATCAAGTTTGCCGACCTGGTCGCAGAGAAAAGCATTCCCTCGATGATCGTCGTCAATAAAATGGATAGAGAACGTGCAGATTTCTTCAAAACGATCAATGAAATCACCGATCAGCTTCCACTCAAGCCAGTCCTGACGCAACTACCTATTGGCGCAGAAGAAAATTTCAAAGGTATGGTCGACCTCATCTCTGGAAAAGCCTACACCTTTGCAGAAGATGGGAGCGGCAAGGTTAGCGAGACTGAGGTTCCCGGTGATATGGTCGATGATATCCAGATGTATCGTGAATCCTTGATGGAGCAGGTTGCCGAAACAGACGATGATCTGATCGAAAAATTTCTTGAAGAGGAAGAACTGAGCGAGGATGAGATTAGAAAGGGGCTCAAACAGGCAATCAAGAATGCAGAAATCTCGCCTGTGTGTGTTTGCAGTGCAACGCTTAATTATGGTACCGCACCAATTCTTGACTTTGTGAATGAATTTATTCCTGCTCCATCTGATATGGAGAGTATTATTGGAGTTGACCCCTCAACAGGGGATGAAATAGTACTACCGCCCACCGCAGACAGTGCATTTTCAGGGTTTGTTTTCAAGACGATGGCTGATCCATATGCAGGTCGCCTTACCATCTTCAGAGTGTATTCCGGCACCTTGAGTGGTGATACGTTTTACAATGCGAACAAGAAAACCAATGAACGTTTTGGAAGTCTCTTTGTGATTGAAGGGAAAGGGCAGCGACAGGTTGATAGTGCAGTACCCGGAATGATTGTTGCGGTCGCCAAACTTAAGGAAGCAACAACCGGTGACACTCTTTGTCAAGAAAATCAATCGGTTACCATTGAAGCTCCTGAGCCGCTGGCCCCTGTTATCTCTTACGCTGTCAATGCCAAGAAGGGTGATGAAGAAAAACTTTTTTCCTCAATTACCCGTATGCTTGATGAAGACCTGTCTTTGAAAATGAGTCGTGAGCAGCAGACCGGTGAGGTATTGGTATCGGGTATGAGCCAAGTGCATATTGAGGTTGTCGGCTCAAAAATCAAGCGGAAATTCGGGGTTGAAATGGCCCTCCAATTACCGAAGATTCCATACATGGAGACTATCCGCGGAACCGCACGGGTACAGGGGAAGCATAAAAAACAGAGTGGTGGTCGAGGACAATTCGGTGACTGCTGGATTGAAATCTCTCCTGCTCCGGGTCAGCACTTCGAATTCGTTGATAAGATTGTTGGCGGGGTAATTCCCCAACAGTACCGACCGGCAGTTGAAAAGGGCATTCTTGAGGCAATGGAAAAAGGTGTTCTCGCAGGATATCCGGTAATAGACGTCAAGGTCGTTCTTGACGACGGCTCCTTTCATGCTGTTGATTCGTCTGAAATGGCATTTAAAATTGCTGGTTCACTGGCTTTTAAGAAGGCCGCACCAGAAGCCGGGCTCGTGTTACTAGAACCCATAATGGATATTGTTATTAAAGTTGGTAAGGACAGTGTTGGTGATGTGATGGGTGACCTGAATTCACGACGCGGAAAAGTCATGGGCATGGATTCGAGTGAAAAATACGAAATTATTACCGCTCAGGTACCAATGGCTGAAATTCAGACCTATGCAAACGATCTCACCTCGATGACTGGAGGACTTGGTTCCTTTACGATAGAGTTTGCCCAATATGAAGAAGTACCTGCTCAGATTGCCGATAAAATAGTCGAAGCAAGAAATAGTGAGTCTTAAAAATAAACCACGGCAAACCGTTCCCTTACGGTTTGCCGTGGTGACCATGAGTGATAAGGGCTTTCAGGGTGAGCGAGAAGACACCAGCGGTCAAGCGCTCATTGAATTGTTCAAATACGAAGGAATGGAGCTCTGCTTTTACCGAATTGTTCCCGACCAACGTGATTCTATCATTCACTCAATCATCGAGTCCATTGACTCAGCTCATGCTGATCTGGTGATAACAACTGGAGGCACCGGAGTATCTCCATCTGATATTACTCCCGAATGCATGGATGAACTTTTTGAAAAAGAAGTTCCAGGTATTGCTGAGGCAATGCGCACTGAAAGTTTTAAAATCACCCCGCGAGCAGTTATTTCCCGGGGAAGGGCAGGTATCCGGGGCCAGAGTTTGATCATTAATCTACCCGGCAGTAAAAAAGCAGCATTGGAAAACATAATGGTTGTACTGCCAGCCCTGTCGCATGCAATCGAGAAGATAAAAGGCAATCAGGATGACTGCGCAACCTGACAAGAAGGTGCAGTTTGTTCTGGGTGCTTGAAGCGGTCAGTCTATCTGAACAGCGGGCTCAGATTCTTCCCGCGTTTCAATTTCACCGATTATGTACGGATGTTCACCAACGGCACTAAAATGATGCATGATGTCGTCGGTCAGTTGATTGTCCACGATACAGATAAACCCGATCCCCATATTGAATGTACGGAACATCTCATTTTGAGTAACCTCACCTTTTTCAGCCAGGAAAGGAAAAATTGCGGGTGGTGCCCATGCCCCACTATTGATACGTGCTCGGGCATTTGGTGGCAATACACGGGGAATGTTGTCGTAAAAACCACCCCCGGTGTTATGGATCATGCCATTTATTTTGTAGTTTTTCAGTACGTTTAAAACAGATTGAACGTATATTCTGGTAGGTTTGAGCAATTCCTCTCCCAAAGTACAGTCAAGCACATCAAGGTAGTCATCAATTTGGTAATCATGATCAGAAAAGCAGATTTTTCTTACCAGTGAATAGCCATTGGAATGGAGTCCATTTGAACGGAGTCCAATGATAGTATTGCCAGGTTTCACATCCATTCCATCAACGATCAAGTCGCGATCAACGATTCCGGTGACAAATCCTGCGAGGTCGTAATCATCGCCCTGGTAAAGTCCAGGCATTTCTGCAGTCTCCCCGCCTACCAGTGAGCAACCTGCCAGTTTACATCCTTCGGCAATTCCTTTGACAACGTCAGTTGCGATGTCAAGATCAAGGGAGCCGATTGATAAATAATCTAAAAAAAATAGTGGCTTAGCGCCGCTCACAATGATATCGTTTACACACATGGCAACCAGATCAATACCAATTGTGTCATGTTTGTTACAGAGGTGGGCAACCGCGAGTTTGGTACCGACGCCATCGGTTGAGGATACTAAAATAGGATTCTCGTAGGCATCTTTATCTAAAGAGAAAAGACTTGAGAAACCACCGATTTCATTTACTACCCCACGCTGGTGGGTAGATTTGACCATATCTTTAATGTTGTCAATGAAAGCGTTTCCTTTGTCGATATCTACGCCGGCTTCGAGGTATTTCGAATTTGATTTGGATGTCATATCAGTCGGTTGTATGTATTATGATTGCATATGCATGCAGAAGTCGTTAGCTTAAACGCTATTCAGAGTGTTGTTCTGGTGTGTTGTGTTACCGGACCATACGGATAACGTATACAGCGCCATTTGTAAACCGTAATATAGGAATCACCCCGGTAAAAAAAACAGGGTATAGAAATTGTTATGAAATTGTTCATCTTGGTTATTGGCATGGTTTTGATATTAGAGGGGCTACCATATGCATCAGCACCAGAAAAAATGAAAGAATGGCTTCTGAAGTTGGCGGAGGTTCCTGCCTCTCAATTGCGCGTCCTGGGCTTTATCGCGATGTTGATCGGGTTTTTGCTCTGTTGGGTCGCTCAGAAAAGTTGAATCTTATGGAGCTTTAGATAGTTCAAAAATGAGCCCTTTTACCCAATGATCTCGTTCTTTTCTCAGATCGATCTTTTGGCTGTGATTTATCACCCAACCACAACTCCTGGATTGATTTTCAATGTAATGGTAACTGTGTGAAAATCTGCCATTTTTTTTCAAGAGAAAATCTTCTTCTGAGTCTAGCTTTTCAATAGAAAAATAAAAAAGCGCATTTGGCTTGGAGATGCGATGGGATTCTGAAAAGATTTTTTCAAGATCGCCAATATACCCAAAAACATCAAGCGCCAGTATAAGCTCAGAATTGTACAGTCTCTGATCTGATAGAGAGGAAAGAATATCGCTGATGATCAGAAGATCATACACGTTCTTTCGTTCTGCCTGCTCAATCATACGTTCAGAAAGATCGACACCGATCATGGTTTTGCTCACCTCTCGAAAGGTAATTCCACTCAAACCTGTACCGCAGCCAAGATCAATGGTTTTCGTAAATGAGCGGTGAGAAGAATTTTGGAGGTAAAACTCATACATTAATCTGGGCAGATTATAGCTGAGTTTATCAACCAGACTCTGTTCATAGTCGATGGCATAGCTGTCAAAAAGCTCTTGTACGTACGATTCCGGTGTGTGTGTCACCCTTTCACCTTGTAGTGCTGAAACCATGTGTTTGGCTGATATGTGCTGAGGATCAAGCGCCAGAAGTTTTTGATAGGTTGTCAGCGCCTTTTCCTCAAAACCACCCTTTTGGTAGAGATAGGCAAGATTATTCAATGCGGATTGGTGATTCTCCTCGATTTCCAGAAGTTCCTGATATTGATCAATTGCAGCGTCCAAGTTGTCTAAATGAGCGTAGCAGGCAGCGAGGTTGTATCTGCTATCAAGGTCTGTAGCGTCAAGTGTGAGTGCCTTGAGGTACGATTCTATTGCCAACTCAACCTTCCCGAGTGACTTTTGGCAAATTGCCAGGTTGTAGAAAATATCACCGGAACTCGAATTAAGCTTTGAGGCAGTAATAAAGTGATTTTCTGCCTGCTGTGCGTCTCCTATATCAAACAGTACCTGGGCCAGACTGAATTGAAGTTGCCATAAATCGGGATGATGTTTTACGAGAAAGGCAAATATCGCTTTTGCCTCATCATACTTTCCGCTGTCATGAAGTTCGTGTGCCTTCACAAATAAGCTTTGTGGATCATTGTTCTCAAAAGAAGATTCTGTCATGATATGTGTTAATCCGGTTAAATTGGAAATTTAAGGAGAAAAGGTATGCAAAACGCATTGATTGTAATATAAAGGAGTGCGTGAATATACTAATTACTCAGAGTAATGACAAGATATCCGAAGGTAATACTTGAGTGGTGGAGTAGGGGCTATGAAGAAAGCTGAAAAAGCTAAGCGTGAATTAATTGGCAATGAGGGAATGGTCCTTCTTGATATGGTGAGAAGGCTTAACCGAAGAAGTGCTACTGGTCACCTGCTTAAACTTGTTGATAAAACGCATCCCGCAGATACAGCATGGGTCTTTCGTCATTTGAACGAAGAAGAGCGGTCTCAAATATTTGGAATTATAGCTAAAACAGAGAGCGTTGGAGAATTTCTATCTGAGTTGGATGAAGCCATTCTGGTAGAAATAGTCCAGGAACTCTCACCTCAATATCTTGCCGAAATTATAACCAAGATGGCCTCTGATGATGCCGCTGATGTTCTCGAGGCACTACCTGAGGAGCTGGCCAATGATATCCGTCGCCACATGGAGAAAAAGGATCGAGAAGAAGTAGATGAACTGCTTCAGTATCATCCTGAATCAGCTGGTGGCTTGATGTCACCTGATTTCATGAGTCTTGAACAGAACCTGACCGTGGGAGAGGCAATCTCAATCATCCAGCGTAAAAGTGAGGAAATGGAGATGGTTTTTTATCTCTATATCAACCATGAGGATGGTAAACTTGCGGGTGTGGTATCACTTCGTGAATTGCTGATGAATGCACCAGAGCGTGAATTAAAAAACGTGATGAATCCCAATGTCATTTCAGTGAGTACCGATACAGACAGAGGAGAGGTTGCCCACGTTGTTTCCCAATACAACATCCTCGCGGTGCCAGTTGTTGATTCCGGCTATAACCTGGTGGGAATTGTTACAGTCGATGATATTATTGATGTTATCAGGGAAGAGGCGACCGAAGAGTTTTTACAAATGGCCGGTGCAGGTAAGGATCGGGAAATTCTTCTCAAATCCACCTTCGAAAGTGCCGCCTTGCGAGCACCATGGCTTTTTGCCTCCTGGGTTGGTGGCGTCATGGCTATCGTTATTATCACCTCTTTTGAAGAGGAGCTCTCAAAAGTACTCGCACTTGCCGCGTTTATTCCAATCATTATGGGTATGGGTGGCAATATCGCAACGCAATCATCAACTATTATCGTACGAGGAATCGCTACCGGTCGTGTCAATATGAATGAAATAGCCCGCGTTGTCTTTAAGGAGATGCGAGTCGGCTTGCTGCTTGGGGTTATTTACGGTCTGTTCCTTGGTGTTGTTTCATACTTTTTCTATAATGATCCCAAAATGCTCGGAATTGTAGTCGGGCTTTCAATTTTTGGCAGTATGGTCATGGCTGCTACATTGGGTGCCATCATTCCATTAGTGCTCAAACGTTTTGATTTTGACGCGGCAATCGCCACTGGTCCTTTCGTAACGACCTCAATTGATATCCTTGGAGTTATGTTTTATTTTTACATTGCAAAAATAATACTTTCACTCTAGCGAGGGGCTGAGTGGTAGCTATGCAACGTCAAAGAATTATTGGATTTATCGTTATTTTTGTGATTGCTGCTTTCGGGTGGTTCACCTTTGGACCAGACGTATCAATGCGCACTCTTGAAAATGTAGAGCCGCGGCAAATTCAGGCTAGAGGAGATCTGGCAAGTGATGAAAAGACAACCATAGAAATATTCAAGAACACTTCTTCATCCGTCGTTTACATCACCAGTATTACCCTGCGTCGTGGACTTTTTTCACTTAATGCAGTTGAAATTCCACAAGGAACCGGATCGGGTTTTATCTGGGATAAATCTGGACGTATCGTAACCAATTTCCATGTGATATCCGATGCAAACAGGGTCCAGGTGACCATGGCCGACCAGTCTGTTCACAAAGCGGTATTTGTGGGAGCCGATCCCGATAAAGATCTGGCGGTTTTGCAAATAGATGTATCATCCGCCAAATTGCAGCCTATTCCTGTTGGCGAGTCTGACAATTTACTGGTTGGCCAAAAGGTTTTTGCCATCGGTAATCCTTTTGGCCTTGACCAGACAATGACCTCAGGAATTATTTCAGCTCTTAACAGAGAAATCAGGGCCATAACCGGCAGGAACATCAGAGGTGTTATACAGACAGATGCCGCTATTAATCCTGGTAATTCAGGCGGTCCCTTGCTTGATAGTGCCGGTAGGCTTATTGGGGTTAACACCGCAATTTTTAGCCCGTCAGGCGCCTACGCCGGTATCGGTTTTGCGGTTCCTGTGGCTGAAGTCAATCGGGTAGTCCCTGAATTAATTAAATATGGCAGGGCTATTAAACCAGGTATTGGTGCCACCCTCGCAGACGAGAGAATTTCGCAGAGACTTGGGGTTAGCGGATTGCTGATTCTCGACATTGAAAAGGGCGGACCCGCAGATATTGCAGGGTTACAACCCACCAGACAGTATCGTGGGGAAGTATTGATCGGGGACATCATTACGAAAATTAATGACCGGGAAGTAAAAAGTTACGATGATGTTCGCGATTTACTTGAAACATTCGCGATTGGTGACACCGTCGAAGTAGAATTTATAAGAGAAGGCCAACTTCAGGCTGTAGCGCTCACCTTGAAAGCGGTAAATTAAGCCGTGGTTCAATTTGTCTCGCCTGACGACCTGGTTCTACTTCGAGCCAGTTCACGCATATCTTTTGTACGATCGGATTCATCAATAATTTCGACCCCGACAATTTCTTCGAGAACATCCTCAAGAGATATAACCCCCGTTACCGATCCATACTCATCGACGACGACAAAAAGGTGTTGCCTCTTATCATAGAAGTCGATGAGGACCAGATTTAGCGGCATAAATTCTGGGACAAAGTGGACAGGAATTTTTAACTGACTCAACGGCAGGTGAGTTTTCTGCTCAGCGGCAGCCAGCAGCACATCTTTTCTCAAAACCATACCGGTAACGTTATCCGGATCGTCAAGATAGAGGGGAACTCTACTATGGCTGCTTAGTCTGTTTACTTTCTGCATTGCGTCGTTTACTGACTGCGACTCCTCCAGAGAAAACGTTACGGTCCTTGGCGTCATAACGTCTCGTACCGTTTTGTTTTTAAGTTCAATAATATTACTGATAACTTTTTCCTGGTCTTCTTCAAGGTGTCCTGATTCTCGTGATAATGCTGCAATGGTTTGTAATTCCTCGGCAGAAATAATATCATCATCTCTACTGCTCGAAATAAGACCGGTGATTGTTCGGCAGAGATAGACAATTGGTTTGAGAAAGATAACCATCCAACTGATGGGATAAGATATATAAGGAGCAAGCCGGTAAGCGTAAGAAACACCAACCGTTTTTGGTATGATCTCCGAGAAGATCAAAATTGCCAAGGTAAAGGCTGCTGAAAAGAGGTAGACATTCTGATCACCAAAGAGATTGGCGGCAGCAGCTCCGGCAATAGCGGCACCAACGGTGTTCGCGATTGTATTCAGAGTGAGAATTGCGGTGATCGGTTCCTCAATATCAGAACGCAAATCTGCTAGTATTACTCCAGAGCGAGCACCGGTTTTTCTGATCATTTCAACTTGACTACTGGAGAGGGAGTAAAGTACTGCCTCACAGACCGAACAGAGCGCTGAGACCACAATCGCAAGAGATACGGATATTATCAATGATTCTAGCATGTATTATACCTTGACTATCTGTTGTTTAAGATTAAGAAATAGAGAATAATAAGCTGTTTCAATGCTATGTTTCACCTGAACGTTACCTTATGGACCACAGAGTTTAACTAATAATCATCGAAAAGAGACAAAAATAATGAAAGAGACAAGGTTAACGGTATCAAAAAAAACGCTACGGACGTCCAAAACAGAACTGGCTGTTATTTTATACGATTCAGAGGCGTGTAACAACGTAGATGGAGAAAAAACGCTCCGCACATTTATCAAAGAGATCGTTAAAACCGGTGATTTCTCAAATAAAAAGAATGAGGCGATTGTCGTCTACCCCTCTAATGATATCAAAGAAAAGTATAGTGGTATCAAACGATTTGCCCTGGTGAGTACCGGGGACATACCAGAGGGAGGGGAAGATCGCGCTGAATTGCTGAGAAGTGTTGGTGGAACCATCACTGCAACGGGCCATAAATATAAGTGCAATGAGATCTCAGTTGTTATACCCGAAAGTCTGCAAAAGTCGATTAGTTCTGAATTTCGTTTCCTGGCAGAAGGGATCATGCTTGGAGATTATCGGTTCGATAAATATAAAAAAGAATCTGATCCAGAAAAGGTAGTCCCCGGATTGAAAAAAGTGACATTTATCAATCTCAAGAGACAGGAGTTGGCCAGAAAAGCCTGCAGGATCGCAGCAGTTAGTTCACGCGCAGTGTACCATGCCAGAGATATGGCAAATGAACCGGGAAATCACTGGACGCCGGATGAGTTCGCACAATTTGCCAGAGAGGTAGCCGCTTCTTCTGGTCTTAAATGTAAGGTGTTAGAGAAGCATCAAATCAATAAATTAGGGATGGGTGGTATCATAGCGGTTAATCAAGGTTCAGCAGTTCCACCAAAATTAGTAATTTTGGAACATAAACATCCCAAAGCTAAAACAACCCTCTTGCTGGTCGGTAAAGGACTTACCTTTGATTCTGGTGGTATCAGTTTAAAGCCGGCTGCTGGTATGCAGGATATGAAGTACGATATGTGTGGTGGTGCTGCCGTGCTCGCCGCAATGTCTGCAATTGCGGTGCAAAAACCGAGTGTGAATGTTATTGGCATGGTACCGACCACGGAAAATCTCTCAGGAGCGAAAGCTTTAAAACCAGGTGATATCATTTCTCACTATAATGGTGTTACTTCTGAAATCATCAACACTGATGCTGAGGGTCGATTGATACTGGCTGACGCGCTTTCCTACGGAATTGAAAAATTCCAGCCCGATTATGTTGTCGATCTGGCAACATTGACCGGGGCGGTGGTTATCGCTTTGGGACACCATCACACGGGGTTGGTCAGTAATAGTGATACATTATCGCAAAAGATTGAGAAATCTGCAAAGCTGGCAGGTGAGCCGGTCTGGAGGTTGCCCCTTAACGATGATTATCGAAAACAAATCGATTCAACCGTTGCCGATATTAAAAACATGGGAGGAAGACCTGCTGGATCAATCACCGCAGGTGCCTATCTTGAAAAGTTCGTCGGTGATACCAAATGGGCTCATCTGGATATCGCGGGTACTGCCTGGGACTTCACAAAAAAAACGTATATTCCGAAAGGTCCTTCAGGAGTAGGGGTGCGAACAATTCTTGAGTTGGTTAGAAACCTGAAATAAAAAAAGGGGTTTCACACGAATGCGAAACCCCTGCTCTTTCTACAAGGGTGTGATTTAGAGCTTTTCTACATTCTCAGCAGCAGGTCCTTTGGGCCCATCTACGATTTCGAACTGAACCCGGGCTCCTTCTTCAAGGGATTTAAAGCCTTCACCGGAAATTGCAGAATAGTGAACAAAAACATCAGAACCACCATCATGCTGGATGAATCCAAATCCTTTCGCGTCATTAAACCATTTTACTGTACCTTCAGCCATGCTAATACTCCTCTTTGCTCTTTCGTCCCGATTCTCCTGACCAGGACTCAATTAAAAATGGGTGATTCACAAGTGAATCAAAATACGAGTTGCTGAGTTTGCGTGGTTACGACAAAAAGCTCAATCACTTCTGAGTAAATCTTTAAAAAAACTACTTTGTTAAACCACTGCGTATGCAACAATGACCCTCATAGCATAAGACGTTAATAATGGCAATCGATTTATGGAGGTGTTTGCCAAAAATATCAACAAAAAAGTATGAAAACCTCAGAAAACATGGTCAGAAGTGATATTGTGGGTTGAAAAACCGAAAAAAGTGGGTTTATCAGGTAATGTGAGGAATTCCTTCAAGTCTTTGCTCGATCTGAGAATAGTTGAAATTTAACAATAATTTGCAAGAGAATATGAGATCTTCCAGTAATTATTCCTTTTATCAATATCCTTTTGAACCAAAATCTCTTGATATTGCCGGATATCAATTGCGATATCTAGATGAAGGGGAGGGGGATCCCGTTATACTGTTACATGGGAACCCGACCTGGTCATATTATTACCGTAATCTGGCACAAACGCTGTCTCCTCAGCATCGGGTAATTGTACCTGATCACCTTGGCTGCGGCTTATCAGACAAACCGCAAAACTATAATTACTGTCTGGAAAATCATATTTCCAATATAGAGCTTCTGATTGATCATCTCGAGATTTCAAAGTTTTCTCTGGTCGTGCATGATTGGGGCGGAGCAATTGGTTTTGGAGTTGCTGGAAGACATATTCAAAAAGTTCTTAAGATTGCGGTGCTTAATACTGCCGCATTCAGGTCGACACGAATTCCCCTGAGAATCAGAATCTGCAAGGTTCCTTTTCTCGGTGAACTCATTGTTCGTGGTTTTAATGGGTTTGCTTATCCGGCTACTTTCATGGCGGTATCGGAGAAGATGGATCAACGGGTTGCAGAAGCCTACCTCAAACCGTACAGTTCTTGGGCAGATCGTGTTGCCATCTATAAATTTGTCAGAGACATTCCGCTTAATGAATCCCATCAATCGTATGAGACTTTACGAGAAGTTGAAAATAATCTAGAGCTTATCAGGGATGCCAATATTCCACTGGCGCTCTACTGGGGTGGCAAAGATTTTTGTTTCAATGATCATTTCTTTGAAGAGTGGAAACTCCGCTTTCCCAACGCTACAGCTCATTACTATCCCGAAGCGGGACATTACATTCTTGAAGACGTTGGAAATGTCGTAGAAGCTGAAATTCTATCATTCATTTCCTAATATTACAGAACAAAATGATAGAAAATATCGCCCAGACACTTGAAAATATCAGTCAACATTACACCAGTAAAGTTGGCTTGATTGAGGCAAAAACAAAACAGAGTTATACATTTGGTGAAATCAGGGACTTTGCCAATTCATATGGGGCATACCTAAAAGAGCAGGGAGTAAAACCAGGAGACAGGGTCATGCTGATGGTCAAACCTTCAGTCGATTTTATCAGTTTGACTTTCGCTCTGTTCAAAATTGGTGCCCCGGTGATTTTAATTGACCCGGGCATGGGATACCGGAACTTGATCAGGTGTATCGCCTCGGTGAAGCCCGACTATCTTGTCGGCATACCACCGGTGATTGTACTGAAGCAAATGTTTCGAAATACCTTCAGGAGTGTTAAAAAATCATTCTGCTGCGGGAATTTTCCTTTATTACCGGTAAATAATATTCAAACGACTCGAGCAAAAGAACATGTCGATGTTCCGGTCTTTCAACCAGATGATAATTCTCTTGCCGCAATAATCTTCACCACCGGATCAACCGGGCCTCCAAAAGGGGTAAGGTTTGAGCACAAGATATTTTCAAAACAGCTTGCGCTGATCAAGCACTACTATCGTATTGGGCCAGATGATGTTGATCAGCCAGGGTTTCCTCTGTTTGGTCTGTTTACCATCGCTATGGGTGCCTGTGCTGTAATACCTGATATGGATCCGACAAAACCAGCTCTGGTCGATCCTGCAAAGTTCATTGACTCTATACAGCGCTATCAGGTGAGCTACTCCTTCGGGTCTCCGGCGATCTGGAATGTAGTGAGCAGATATTGCATTCAGAACGACATCAAACTGCATAGTTTGAAAAAAGTGCTGATGGCCGGTGCCCCGGTTCCTGGAAACCTTATCCAAAGAGTTCTCGATAGTTCTTCTGATTCAGCAGAAGTACATACCCCTTATGGAGCAACTGAGAGTTTGCCAATCGTTTCAGGTGATGGAAGGGAAATTATTTCAGAAACCTGGCCGATGACGCAACAAGGCTATGGCACTTGTGTGGGGAGAGTGTTGCCTGATATAGAAGTGCGGATTATTGAACCAGCCGACTATCTATTTAATAGTATTGACGATTGTGTCATAAAGCAAGTGAATGAAGTCGGTGAGATTATCGTAAAAGGTGATGTTGTAACACGGGCGTATGACAATAACGATGCTGAAAACCGTTTCAGTAAAATAAAGGACGGTTCATCCTTCTGGCACAGAATTGGAGATGTTGGCTATTTCGACGAGAAAAAGCGGTTATGGTTTTGTGGGAGAAAGGCTCATATCGTAAACGGCCCCCACGGCCCCATGTATACGATTAAATGTGAGGCAATTGCTAACAATCATCCCGAGGTGTTTCGCTCTGCACTTGTTGGAATTCAAGGGAAGAATAAAGAACACGCTGAACCGGTACTCATCATTGAGAAGGAGCAGCACTCAACAACTGAAGATGCCGCACTGTTAAAGGAAGTGAAACTTCTGACTCAGAAGAATAAAAATACCGAATATATATCGCATTTTCTAATTCATCCGTCATTTCCGGTTGATATTCGACATAATGCAAAGATATTTCGTGAGCAACTGCAACGCTGGGCAGAGGGTAAAATAGGAAATTAAGATGAAAGATATCCTGGTGATTGGTGGCGGCGGATTTGTCGGTTCTGCCATCGTTAAGGGACTGATAAATAAGGACGTTATAGTCACGGTCGCTGGACGAAGCCACTACCCGCATATCGAGAAACTCGGTGTCACCTGCTTCAAAGGTGATATTGCCGATCCCACGTTCGTTGATACTATCTGCAGAAACGTCGATACAGTGTTTCACGTGGCCGCAAAAGCGGGGATATGGGGCTCCTGGTCAGAGTATGAGGCGGCCAACGTTACCGGTACCAAAAACGTTGTACAGGCATGTCTTAAACACAAGGTTGAACGATTGGTTTATACCTCTACACCCTCTGTGGTGTTCAATAAAGAGAATATTATAAACGGTGATGAGACACTGGACTATAGCGATGCGTTTCTTTGCAATTACGCAAAATCCAAAGCGATTGCAGAAAAATTCGTTCTTGACCATAATAGTGGAGCGCTCAAGACGTGTGCTATTCGACCACATCTTATTTGGGGGCCACACGATCCGCATTTGATTCCGCGAGTAGTTGAAAGGGCGAGACAGGGTAAGCTGAAAATTGTCGGTGATGGTACCAATAAAGTTGATATTACCTATATTGATAATGTAGCGCATGCCCACATCCTGGCTGCTAAGGAGCTGGCACATGAGGCTCGTTGTGCAGGAAAAGCATACTTTATTGGGCAGGAAGAACCAGTCGTATTGTGGCAATGGATTAATGAACTCTTAAAAGATGTAAGCGTCGTGGAGATATCGAAAAAGGTTAATTTCCGACTTGCGTATTTGGTCGGCGGTTTGCTGGAATTGATTTATAAAGGGTTAAAAATCGAGTCTGAGCCTCAAATGACTCGTTTCCTGGC
>QZLB01000226.1 GCA_004796425.1 Desulfobulbaceae bacterium
GAGCTGAATTCATAGTGAGGGTGGACCATAAATCCTGCATGGAGCAGACCATGAATTACCAGAAAGGCCGATACCCAGAATCTGCTTCGCTTGCGGGTAGTCACATTACTACTTGAGATCAACGCGATAATGATTGCAAACAGCGGGACATGGAGCCAGACATAAGCGGTTCTTCCAATCTCCACTGGGAGCCAGCTGGTGAGCGGCAACACCCGCCATTCGGAATTAATCATACCATCGAGTTCGTGGGTGAAAATCAGCCCCGTTGCCAGGTAAAAAAGATTCGCTTTGGTTAGATATCTCTTCATTTTGATAACAAACGTTATCCGGCCCGGGTGCCGTTCGGTATCGTGTTCTCCGGCATGGCAAGACATGGTTTGATACCATCGGCATATCCGATATCAAATAGCATTCCCTGGGAAAGCTCTCCCGCCATTTTCCTTTCAGCCATATTTACCACGAAAAGCGCCTGTTTGTTTTCTATCTCTTTCGGGTTTTTACGCTCCTGTTTGATACCGGCGAGAATCGACCGTTGATGATCACCAAAATCAACCATCAGCTTCATGAGTTTATTGGAATCTTTTACTTCCGTCACGGACAAGATGGTGCCGACTCGGATGTCAATTTTTTCAAAATCTGTAAAGGAGATTTCCTCTTTAATTGGTGCTGGCTTCATCTATAACCTCACGTATTTTTCGTTCATGGAGCGGAGTGACCCCCCAGGGGCAGCTGAGGTTCATGCTAGTGCGTCACTGATAAATTTCGCCACGATATCTGCATGCGACATGGAGATCAAATGGCCTCCCTTGGGTATGATCTCCACGTCATCATCTGGGGGAAAAATTACCAGATCACTTTCCCCATGGATGTGCGCTACTGCTCCGTTATAACTGCCTAATCCCTCCCATTTGAATAACGCTTTACACATAGCCTTTATGAAATTTTCTTCTGCACCTTCAAACATGGAGAACAATTCACTGTGGGTGTAGAGATTTACTTTTCCAGTAAAAATCTGGACCAGTTTGATCGGGGTAAGGTGCGCAAAGTTACTCAATTTCTGCAGGAGTGGATTAATGAAATCCGGGGCAGTGGCGCTACCGATAAGGATCACTTTTCTGCAGTTTGCTCTCTTGGCAATTTCAATGGATACCATTCCCCCCAATGAGGAGCCGCCAATGATATCTTCCTCATTGATACCATGTAGATTTATTATGGATTCAGCAACCTGGCTCAGGGAAGCTTCGCCACTATATTTCGGCCAGTTGATAAACGTGACGTCGGATAAGTGCTGGTAGTTTTGCTGGGGGTACATCAGTGTGTTTGCGCCCATACCGGGCAGTATAAAGCATTTCATAAGATCGTTATCCAATTGGTAAATACTATACGAGCGGCGTTGATCTATAGTTCCTCGTTGTTCTTTGTTATACAGAGTTCGAACAGGCTATTATAACGTTGTTGTATGTTCGCCACAAAATCATCGGAGCTCTCACAGGTTTCCATTGGCGCGTCTATAATCACATCACAATTAAAGGGTACCAGCAATGCTTCCCCTCGCGGAAGTGCCAAACCTAAGCCATGTAATACAACCGGGGTCACCCTGGTATCCTGCCGGTCTTTGACGAGGTGATACAGCCCTTTTTTAACCCGACCCATTTCTTCTGGTAGCCCTCTGCTTCCCTCTGGAAACAAAAGCAGAATCTGGCCGTTGTCCAGGGCCGTGTGGCATTCGTCAAAAAGTTCCTCCCGAGTGGTGTTTCCGGACCTGTCGAGAGGGATAATACCAATGACATTTAGGGAGATCCAGGTGATGAGTTTGTTGGCAAGGAAATAATCTGCTGCGGCAACAGGACGGACACGATTGATCTTTGACAGGGGATAGAGGCTCATCAGTACCATGGTGTCCAGGTGGCTGTTATGGTTTGCAGCGATGACGGCGGGGCCCTTTAGGGGGAGATTCTTCCTGCCTCTAATATTCAATCCAAGACCAAGAATAACCAGCGGTTTGATGATAACCGCAAAAAAGATAATTTTGGCAATCTTGCTCATAGTTCAATACACCAGAAAATAGATATAATGAAAAAAGAGCGGGGCGGTAAAGGTCAAGCTATCCAATCTATCCAAAACACCTCCGTGGCCGGGAATGAGCGTGCCACTATCCTTGATCTGCAGGTCACGTTTTACTGAGGAAATAACTATATCACCAACAAACCCCGCACTTGAGATAAGCAGACCAGCAAGCAATCCTTGAGTAAAGGTTAACGGGGTGAGCAGCGGCGCAACATACCCGCAACAGATCGTAATGGAAAATAATCCACCCAGAAAGCCCTCCCAGGTTTTATTGGGGCTTACTTTGGGAATGATTTTGTGTTTACCCAGTATTTTACCCCACACGTACTGACAAACATCATTGAATTGGGTCATAAACAGAATAAAAATGACCAGTCCTATCGAACCTGCAGCCTGATTTTTGATAGGCAGAACCAGCAGGTATGCGATATGACTTACACAGAAAACGGTCAACATCAATGCCCAGTGGATGGTTCCCACCGCCTTAATGAATCCTTTCGTCTCACCAATTAAAACCATTCGCAGGGGAAGCAGTAGAAACATATACACGGGTATAAAGACGATAAACATGCCGTACCAGCCTTGGCTAATCCAGAAGTATTGAACCGGTATGGCAAGGTAGGCCCAAAAGATGACAGGTCGGTCCGCATGGCGTATCGGGACGATGGAGAGAAACTCTTTGAAGGCAAGAAAACTCAGAAAACCAAAAAAAATCAGAGATGCGGTTTCACTGATAATCAATACAAAAAACAACAGAGCAATCATGACCCACCAGGACTGGATACGCTGACGTAGCTCCGTATAATCAACCTGGGGATTCTTAAAGCGGAGAAGGATACATACGATCGAGGCAAGCACCAATATACCGATGATGCCGGACATTACGTAAAAGGAATTTGCTGGAATCTCTGTCATTCTACTTTGTTTTCCAAATAGTTATAGGCAGAAACCGTTCGACGATAAAGCGTGATAATGCACCCCACTGCAATAATGATAAGGACAACGAGTAGCGCATAGCTACTTTGGCACAATAATCTTTCTGCTGCAGTTATAACACATCCAATTGTTACGATAGCCATCCGATGCTGCTTCGCCATGGGCCCCGCGAAATTGGTCGGGGCGCCAATTGAAGCGGCAAGGGTCCTGATGTAAGCGGTCATTACGCTTAGCAATGCCGTGAACCAGCCCAACTCAGCGCCCCACGATACATCAGCAATGGCATAACCGGTCGCAACAATGATCAGAGGGTCCGCGATTCGATCCGGTATATCATTGAACAACTCACCAGCGGCCGTACTTTTGCCTCCCTCAACTGCAACCATTCCGTCAAAGAGGTTGCAAAGTAATCTGCCCTGAATAAAAAGTGCCGCAAGTATTAAGAATAAAGTCGGAAAAAATACAGTGGCTCGAGGCACAAAAAGCAAGCAAATTGCAGCAAGCAGACCAAATAAAACACTCGTTAGTGAGATCTGGTTTGGGGTAATATTTTTTTGACTGAGCCAGCTGGCGAAGTTCTTTGCAAAGGAAGCACTGCGAACCTTGAGTGGGCGTCGGTTGTTCGTTTCATCAGGGGTTGTCGGCATTGTGGCTCCTTTCGTGCGGACTCGATGAGTGGAGTTTATAGACGGTATAAAAACTGAATAATAGTGCAATACTAAGTGCCGGTGTAACGGTGAAAAGTATTTCAGGTGTGCCGACCAGTTTATGGATGAAAACCAGCAGGGTGCCGGTAAGACTAATGGTAATGACTGGAGGCAGGAAGGTTCGCCAAACGCCAGCGGGGATTCTGTTATATTGAAAGGTGATAAAATGTGTCATGAGCAGAGTGATGATAAAGCTATAACTGCCCTGTGTTATGGCGGGGACGATACCAGATGTACTCGTGGTACCGCTGTTGATGAAATATGCCCAACCGCCCCATAGTAAAAAGGCCAAGGAGGCAGAAATATATTGAAATGTTCTGCTTGTTTGAAGGTACGTCTCAGCAAGTTTATGAGAATCAGATACGTGGGGTGCCATCGCCATACAATGTGCAGGTCTGTAGATAGTTACTATTTTTGAATGTGATACTCCATAAATGCGACATCAAAAGGTAGGTGGTCAAAGGTTTTTTCACCCGTTTTAATGAATCCAAGCTTTTCGTACCAACGTTTTAGATTATCCTGTTTTGAGATAATCCCGATGCCAATGGTACTCACACCAATTTCAGAGGCTTTCTGTATAAAATCATTCACCAGCATCATCCCGACACCCCGATTTCTCTGCTCGGGAATGACTGCTAACCGTTCAAGATAGCAGGTGTGTTCAGATGCTTTTTCAAGCGCCATGCACCCCAGGATCTTATCATCTGACTCGACCACATAATAGTGAACACCTCGGGCAAAATCACGTTCAATCCACTGCGCTGTGCAGTTTGAGGGATGTTTGGGGCAGTTAGCGGGTGTGAGATCATATTGTTTTGCCACCGTCGAATATGAATCCTGGATGACCCTGGTAATTTGGGCAATATCAGATTGCTCTGCTTTTCTAATCTGCATGATACAAAACCAATGTATTCGTTCTGGTTCTTATTTGCTTGATATTATGGCTTTTGTTGGCACCGTATCATACAATTGTCTTGAAAATATACCACCGTTTTCTGATAAATATCTTACACACATTCGGAGTGAGGCGCTGATGCTCAGTGTTTGCTCCTTTGAGTTGTTTAATCCATGGTATCTATTGCCAAATTTTCAGTAGCTGATGCAATTCACGCTCAAAAACAATGAAAACATGACAAGGATGTTTACTTTTGAGAAGAGCAAACGATGAAAACTGATTGGCTTAGCAAATAAAGGAGCATATATATGTACACGCTTAATATAAATGGGGAAGACCGAGAAATTGATGCAGAACCGGGCGAACTGCTGGTTTGGGTTATTCATGAAAAAGTTGGCTTGACAAAAACGCGATTTGGTTGTGGCATCCAGATGTGTGGATCCTGTAAAGTACTGATCGATGGTGAGATCTCATATACCTGTGATAAGAAGGTCAAAGATATGGAGGGCAAAAAAATTACCACCCGTGAAGCCTTACCCGATGATCATCCACTGGTAACCGGGAAAATAGAGGATGCTGCTGCAACCGAAAATTAACGGATTGATGTAGAGCCGCTGAGTTAATAGTACCAGAGCCGTTATGACAGATCACAAAAACAGATCTCTGAAAAAAAGTGATTCCTCGCTTCGCAAACGTTCATCAGCCCAGGAGATCAGTGCGTTTTTAGATGCCGCAGCGAAGGCTGATGCAACTAAAAATGGGAAATTGATTTTCTCCCTGGATGCGACCATGAGTAGACAGCCGAGTTGGGATCGGGCTATGGCGATACAGTCTTCGATGTTTGATGCCGTTGGCAGGGCTGGCGGGTTGTCGGTTCAACTGGTTTATTTCCGGGGTATCGATGAATGTCGGGCCTCGAAGTGGGTGGTGAATTCTGAGGCGTTAAGGGACTTGATGGTTCGCATTGCCTGCCGTGGGGGCTACACCCAGATCGAAAAGGTGCTCAATCATGCGAGCCGGGAGACAGACAGAGATAAGGTGGGGGCCCTGGTTTTTATTGGTGATGCACTGGAGGAAAATGTCGATAAACTGTGCAGCCTGGCAGGAGAACTTGGCCTGAAAGGAGTTCGCTGCTTCTTTTTCCAGGATGGTAACGATCATATTGCAGAGCAGGCCTTCCGGGAAATGGCCCGGCTTACCAGTGGGGCCTATTTTCGACTCGGACCCGATTCTGCCAGAGAACTTGCGGAGTTGCTCGGTGCTGTTGCCCTCTATGCACGTGGCGGTTTACCTGCATTAACAGACAGCAGGCAAACAGGAGCCCGACTATTGCTTGAGCAGATCAAGCGTTAAAATTCATCCGGTTTAGAGATGGAGCGCTGAATGAGCTATCTGGTTATCTTTTTATTATTCGCGGTTGTGCTGCTCTTCTGGTTGGCACTCACTATGCCACCCAAGAAAGGTGCCCGCCTGTTAATGAATGGTGGCCCGATACTTCTCATGGGAGTTGGCGGATTACTCACTTTATTGCAGCGTGGAATAATCGGGATTCCCATGGTTCTCGTTGGTTTCTCTTGGTGGAAGCGGGCCCAAAACATGGGAAATCCTCTGTCGACTCCAGGACGCACTTCGAAGGTCAGCTCGATATATCTTGAGATGGAACTTGATCATGAAACTGGAGAAATGGATGGGATAGCTCTTGGTGGACGGTTTGATGGTGCGCGGCTCTCAACCCTGACAGAGGATGAGCTCTTCTCACTCTATAAGGATATTGCTGGTGATGGTGACTCCATTGCGTTGCTTGAATCATTTCTCGATCGATATCATGGTGATTGGCGGAACCGATCGCACGATCATTTCAATGGTTCATCGGAAGGTGGTACCGGATTTGAACAGATGACCAAAGAAGAGGCTTACCAGATTTTAGGTCTGGAGCCCGGTGCGACCAAGGAAGAGATTCATAACGCCTGGCGCCGGCTGATGAAGGCGGTGCACCCAGATAGTGGTGGTTCCGATTTCCTGGCGGCGAAAATCAACGCTGCCAAAGATCTTCTGCTTGGTTAGGAGCAAAAGCACGAGCAGGTATTGCTGAAAACAAACGGTGCGTGTTGCTCACCAGGCTCGTGTACTCCGTTTATTCATCAAGAATTACATTAAAACCACCATATATAAGTCTTTTACCGTCAAAAGGCATCGGGTTTTGATCGGGTTGCATTCTTGGGTCTTCCATAATTGATTGCCACCCGTTGTCCCGCAATTGCTTTGAAGGCCAGATTACCCATGAAAAGACAATCGTTTCATCTGCCTGGCATTTAACGGCAAGGGGAAATGATGTGAGTTCACCGTCAGGAATATCATCTCCCCAAGTCTCGACAACTTTTAGAGCTCCATACTCTTTAAAAACCGTTGCCGCTACTTTTGCATGTTCTATATAGGCATCTTTATTCTCGGTGGGAACAGCTGCAATAAATCCGTCAACGTAAGACATGTGGGTCCTCTTGATACTGAAGTTGTTAATCAGTAAGCGCTTTTCATATTCAACTCAGCGGAAAGTGCTGTGTATTTTTGTGCGCCGTTACACTACGTGCTATCTGTGCTTTGAAAAACTCTCGTACTCCCTGATAGCTATGGGCTCGTTTTCCTCTTTCGATCGATGAATACTATAGTTACGATCGTACACAAAAGTGAGAAAATCCAAAATTTCCATTTTGGGCCATCGAAACCATCCGTCAAAAGACTCGGTATTATTGTGTAACACAGCACAGGTAAACAGGGAGGAACTACAGGTGAAATTAACGGTGAACCGCCAGTTTTTCAAATAACTTCTCCGCACATTCATCAATCGACCTGCCTGCCGTATCAATAATTACTCTGGGTGCGTGCCATTCATGATATTCTCGATTTACAACATCCTGCCAGGTTGGCAGCTTCAGGTTCGGGATATCTGATCGACGTGTTTCCACTCTGGTTTGATGGATATTCACGTCTGTGCAGACAATCTCGATATTTGTAAAATCGGCTCCCGCAGAGTGCGCGACCTCCTGCCATTCTTGCCTTGAAAGTGCGATTGGGTTACATGAGTCGGCAATTACCGTATTGCCAAGTTGCAGGTTGTCTCGGGCCACTCGGTAGGAAAGTCTATACCCCTCACCTTCCACCTTACAGGAGCATAAATCTCTGAGCGCCTGTTCAATCGTATCAATTCTCAACAGTGTGCAGTTCAAGTGGGTTGCAAGTCTTTGGGAAAGCGTTGTTTTGCCAACCCCCGGAAGACCAGAAAATATATAGAGGTGCGGTTTAGTGTCCATTATCCTGGGAGCGTATGTGGTTACGCGAGCATTTTCGCAAGCAGTTCTTTGAGGAGTTTGGCCGCGACCATACCGGTCACGCCATTATTATCTCGATCTGGATTATATTCCACGATATCAGCACCGACCACCACTCCTTTCAGCCCCTGAATGATTTCAAGAACAGCCCGGGTACTCAGGCCTCCCGGTTCATGGTGTGACACCCCGGGGGCAAAGGCAGGATCGAGACAATCCAGATCAATTGAGAGATAGACCGGACCATCAAATGACAATCCTCTTACGCGGCCAATATCTTTCATGGTTATTACCTCAACGCCAAATCGATCCACCTGTTCCTTCTGGTGACCGGTCATGGTCCGAATACCAACTTGCACGAGTCTGACAACGAGCTTTTCCTCCATAATACGAGCAAATGGGCAGGCGTGAGAGTACTGGTTACCATCTAATTCATGATAGAGGTCGGGGTGTGCATCGAAATGAAGCACATTGAGTTGTGGGTAAAGCCTGGTATAAGCACGAATAATCGGTAGTGTGATCGAATGGTCACCTCCCAGACCAATAACGTGTGAGTCTTTCTGTAACAGTTGTTCAACTTCTGCCTCAATAAGGTTCAAAGCTGATTCTTCATCTAATAAATCAAGATCGGGCCCCATCTGCCAGCCAGGAGATGCCCCCAGATCACGTAAATCTTCGGTCCACAGATTAGAGGAATCGCAATAGAGTGCTTCCCTGATTTTGGCAGGAGCACTTGATGCCCCCCTTTTATAGGAGGAGTTGTGATCCAGCGGTACACCAAGAACGGTAATGTTGTTCATCAGAATATACGATCCTCAAAGTTTACCCTGTCAAACGCGTGCGAAATCGATGAGACTAACTCACCAACCCCCACGAATTAATGACAATGGCCCAGCAATTTAACAAAATTACAAAGAGTAAAAAGATATTGCCCAGTCTTTTATGTAAGCCCACGAAAAAAAGTACTGAAACCAGTTGCAAGATTTTGCCCAAGACGTTTCCCCAATGGGGGCCAATAAAGCTCATCCATGTTTTTGTCATCAAATTTCCTTCAGCCCTGATACCATATTTGGAGACAAAAGCGTAGGTAGTGAAAATATCAAAAACAATGGTCACCAACAGGATTATCCACCACAGGGTATATCGGTTCAGTGAGAACTTGATATTACCAATGAAATCTATTTTTTCTCCGAGAAGCCACATTGGTTGTAACCCGTTTGAAAGAGCGATCCACTGTAGGCATTAGCACCTTGTTACAGGCAGTTGGTACCGTCTTTGGAGCGTAATTTGAGTTCGATATCCTGGTATTTTTTGATTGTGGGATCTTTAAAGCTGACACTCATCTTACAATAACCTTCTTTCGTGTAATGTAATGAAGGCCATTCTGACACATAGCCCGAGAGTCCACCGGTGCCGCCCCATTTGGTTGTTTTTGGGACAGACATTTTAAACCGACCGTCATCACCCGTTACCCCGGATACCAGGATCTCTGAATGGTTACCATACATACTAACGGCTTCATACCGAGCAGAAACATCTACCCCTGCCACTGGTTTTAACGAAATCGAGTCAATGACGAGACCGTATATTTCATAGCCACCGATACGTTTATAGGTAACACAACCTGCCAGCAATGGTAGTACAATGAAAATGAATAGTGAACCACGTAGTATCATATCATTCCATTCTGTTGCAGCATCTGTTCAGAGGTCAGCTGAGGGGTCTTGTTACACCTCTGGTTGATTGTTGTAAATAATGGGCATCTGGCCTTTCCATTGTTGCCACAGATCGTGATTAACTGCGAGTTCAGACATAAAGTCGGCAACATTTATCCGGCTTGTTTTACCTGCATCAAATATTACGTTCCTGATTGGTGATGCATGAATTTCATAGTCGGAAACATGCGTTTCATTGATGAGATCATCCGGACGCACTGCGACCCACTCTATTTTCTCATGTTTCTGGCCTATGGTTAGTCGAAGAAACTCGACGGCTTTCTCATTGTCTACTAGGGGAGGGAGGAAAACTCGCAGAATTGAGGTAATCAACCGTTGAGATAACGGTGGGGTTTCCGGTATGTCTGGATTGGTGCACCCACTGGTGTTCATGAGAATAAACTTCGTTTTACTATGCGCATCTTTTTGTTCAATGGCTCTGCTTACCTTTTGCACCGCATCTGCAACGAGTCGCCACGGTGGCCCCAAAATTCCTCTGAAGCTTATATTGTGGCCAAGGCAGCAGCAGACAACTTCGCATTGATGCGTATATTGAGCCAGTGAATCAATCGATATCGTTGAGATCTCTGCCTCAATAAGTTCCAGGTTGTCATGCGCAGCGAATGGTGCTTTCTCGATACTGGTTTTCCGAACAAGCGCCAAAACCTTGAATCCTTTCTGGATCAGGAGCGTTACGAGAATTTGCCCGGTGGCGCCACTTGCGCCCAGAACTAATGCCTTTTTCATTTCATCCTCGGTCTGAAATTGTGATAAATTATTTGAGTAGTGTGCACAGACAAGTCCTATTTGTTGGAAGATTCTCTCCCGGAAATGGCTGAGGGATTTCGCATCACGAGTACTTCATTGCCATACCGCTGGAATTCATAATCAACACTTCTGATTTCCCACTTCTTCTCTTGGAAATCTATGAGTATTTTCTCAAGGTATCGAGATTTATTGGCATTCACATCCAGTAATGGAAATATTCTCACTTCTTTGGCTACACGCAACATCTCGGTTATCGATTCAACATGGAATTCATACGTGAGATTGTCTGAATACAAGAAGAGAAAGTGAGAAC
>QZLB01000052.1 GCA_004796425.1 Desulfobulbaceae bacterium
TAGTATAGGAGTAGTACTCATGGCTGTAGGAACAGTAAAATGGTTTAACGATGCAAAAGGTTTCGGATTTATCGCTCAGGACGGAGGCGACGATGTATTCGTACATCACACCGCCATCCAGGCTGAGGGATTTAAAAGCTTAGATGAAGGTGCACAGGTCACCTTCGAAGTTGTCGATGGCCCGAAAGGACCGGCGGCAGCAAATGTAGTTCAGCAGTAAGCTTAAGCTATCTGCATCTTAAAGCCGGCGACCAGCGGTCGTCGGCTTTACCCCTCTAACCACCTCACCCGCCCCGCCCACCCAGTGGCGTGCTGCACCTCAAAAATTTAAAAATAGTTAAATCTTTACGCCAACCAGTTGCTGGGTTAAAAGATCAGTATTATTATCAGTCCACCGGTATGAAACGTTCATATGAAACCTTTACTGAAGGATCGAAAAGATGAATAAACTCCTGCTGATCATTCTTGCAATCCTGCTCCCACCGTTGGCAGTTTTTATCAAAAAGGGTGCTGGAAAGGATTTAGTAATTAACATCCTGCTCTGCATCATTATCTGGATACCAGCTATTATTCATGGTGTTTGGGTTGTCGCCTCAGACTAAAAGACAGTGTGTGAAAAATAACGCTTCCCGGACAGCCGCTGATACCCGCTGATTTGGGCTTCTGGAAATAAATCTACCCTGTCCTCATTGTTGAAACTGGCAAACCGTATCGCTTCTGAAAAAATACGTTCACCGAATATAACTGCGTTCAATTCCAACCAAATCATTGTACGCATACTGGGTGCAATCGCCAGCGGTATTTTGTTGATTTTGATTCATCCCACGCCCGACCAGGGATGGCTCGCCTGGGTCTGTTTAGTACCAATTCTATTGGCCTGTCACCGATCCTCTATTGGTTTCTCGTCTCTACTTGGCCTTATTACAGGCCTTATATATGCCTACGGGGTTTTCTTCTGGTTCTTCCACCTCCCTAAAGCAGGTGCGGTCCAGTCAATACCACTGGCCATTATTATCGCACTGTACGTTGCCGTATTTGCAGCCTTTGCCTCACGCATTAACAACAATTTTCTGCGATTGCTTGTTCTTCCCTGCATTTGGATCACAGTTGAATGGCTACGTGCTCATGCAGGCTTTCTTTCCCTACCTTGGGCCACGCTTGCCCACAGCCAACACCAGAACATAGGACTGCTTCAATATGGAGCTTTCACGGGTACCTATGGCATTAGCTTCATTATCGTGGCAGGTAATGTGCTTCTGGCAAACATGATCATCATGAGAAAGGTTTCAATAGAACAATGGCTTGGCATTTCTACGATCCTGTTGTTGCACCTGTATGGCCATTCACTTATCGGCGAACCTGAGTTGACTAAAACTCAGAAGATAATGCTCGTTCAACCACACATCTCCGTACATGAAGTTAGAGGCGAGCAGACAAACCAGCTGCGCTGGCAGAAACTTGACCGACTCACCCGTAAAGCGATCGAAACTGGTATCGATTTGGTGGTCTGGCCCGAAACCGTACTGCGTGGCCTCAAGAGCAACCCCCTGCTGATGAGAAATATTCAAACACTCTGTAATGACTATCAGATATCACTATTATCAGGAGTTACCGAATTTGAGAAATTCACCACTGATGGTGGTTCGAAAGGTGAAGGAGAAGTGAAGACCCGCTCTTTTAATTCAATCGTTTTTGTGGTGCCAGACAAGCCATCCCCTGTATTTTACAATAAATTGATTTTAGTACCGTTCGGTGAATACACGCCATTGAGTGATTATCTCTCATGGCCGCAATGGCTCGCACCGGTAGCATCTGAATTAACCAGGGGGGATGCATATGTACATTTTGCAATGCCTGAAGGTACAATCATTGGCCCCCTGATTTGTTGGGAAAATCTGTTCCCGGACTTTGTCCGCCAGTCTGTAATGGATGGCGCTCAGGTGCTTGTGCAGGTGGTTAACAACAACTGGTTCGGTCAATCGGCACAGCCCTTTCAGCACAATATCGCCTCGGTCATGCGCGCCGTAGAAAACCGGCGTTCCGTTGTTGTCGCATCCAACAGCGGCCCATCCCAGGTTGTTGACCCCTGGGGACGCGTTACTGCGGTAACCCCCGAGTACTTTTCCAAAGCAACATTGATCTCTGAAGTGCAGATCAATGATATACCCTCCTTTTATTCCCGTCACGGTGACCTGTTTCTCTGGTTTGTCATGGGATTCAGTGCTCTTGCACTCCTTCTTTCCCTGCTTAGCCGCCAGACATCGCACACTCAAAAAAATGGGCGTAACTAAAAGCTGGTAGTTTTTTTCCGCTCACTGATTATTTTTTGAACCATACCCCCACATTGTGGCACTCATTGTCATGAACGCACCATCACCATGATGGTGAATATGTGAACCACGAATGAATACCAGGAGAGATGATATGTTTCAGCGAAACGATATACCTGTTTTGACATCATATCTTGCCTCTGATAAATCGAAGCTTTTTCTCTTTCACTGCAAGAATGATAACGCAATGGCGATGAGCACTAATCAACCCACAGATACCTGGATAAAGATCATGATTTCTCTGCTGTTTGGTATCATTACCTTTTTTGGCGCGGGCAGGTACGCGGGAGCAGTGACTCTTGATACCTCAGGGACCAAGCCATACACCTGTGTCATAGAGCGGCAGGGAAAGATTACCGAAAACAGGTATAACACCTCTATAGATGGCGCCCAGGCAAAATGTACGGTACATAGCGAGACCCCGCTGGAGATCCAGGGTTTCAAGGTAAAACAATTCTACCTTCAGATTGATGCATATTACGAATATTTCGAAACTTCGAGAAACACCTTTGAACGAGTGGTGGTGATTCTCGACCCTGATAATGTCGGGTCAGGCGGTCCATGGGGATCCAGTGCCGTCGTAAACGGAGTTTACCTGTGTAATGACAATCCTTACAGGAAAAACTCGGCTCAATGCACTACCATCGGCATCTCCGCAGAAGGACTTGACAATATGTTACCTAACTCGGTTCCCGTTTCCCGTGAATTAATGCAACTCATCATCAAGAATAACGTTGGTACCAGTCAGCAAAGCTTAACCGGCAATAATGAGCCAGACACTATTGATGACTTCAACCCGTACGGGTCTCCTGTTGAGGGAGCAAATGTTAAAACAGTGCTTCCCCTGGAATGGCAAACACTTGCGCTGAATGCAAGTCATCGCCTTATTTTCCAACCGAGGGAGAATCTGGTACCAGATGAATTGCAAATAGAATTCCAGACAGGCGAGCTGTTAGAGATTAAAGGCGATCTCGCGCTTCCCGGAGGCAAACCATACCCCACCAACTGGAAACCCCTATCCGGTCGGTTTCTCGTTCGCGATTGGTCCGAACTTGATGACCTTGGGGCAGGGCGGCGTGGCTATAGTCTGAAGACAGGGGGGAGTTCAAACTTTTCCGAGGGAGCCTACAGGGTACGTGTACGCACCAAAATCAACAACAGCTGGCAAGATTGGGAACCGTGGCGAAATTTCTGGGTCGACCAGATAAGCATGAACCCCGCCCCGGGAGGAAACCCAGGGCTCTTTGGTAAAAAAGGGAGCATCCCAGACAAACAGATGGCGGATACCAAACTCCTGGTCGGAACCTCTACCCAGGCTCAAACTATCAAGAATAGCAATAAGCCCGAAACAGCAAAGAGCGCTTTGAAAACTGACTCAAGGCGGCTCAAAACCCAGGCATCCATACAGAAAGCATTAATAAATAAGCTTGAAATACGTGTAGTAGAAGCACCGAAGCGTATTGAACCAGGTCAGAAAAACATACCGGTAGTATTCAACATAAAAAATGGGAGTGATCAGAATATCGATAACCTCATACTGAGGTTCCAGCTCAAAACTCCAAAAGGTAACGTAATAAATCTTCGCAACCCGTTGCGACAACCTTCGGTATCAGCAGGTGGGCAAGTCTCCTACACCTATCGATTTGACAACCCCAGTGATCAGGTGGGCACCTTCGTTGAGCTGCAGGCACGACTCCTGTCACGGACTAATCTCAGCAGACCGCTGGCATTGTTCGCACATCGCTTTCAACTCTCGCAACCCCGGATAAAAAGAACGGTTGCCAGTCCTACCCGCCAGAAACTATCAACGTCGGTTCAGGCTGGACAAAAAGCTTTGGTTGACTCAAGTGCGGTTAAAAATTCTGCACCCATTCAAACCCAATCAGTTGAACCGATTCAGAAGAAACAGAGTAGCCAGCCGCTTTCAACAGCACCGCAGCAAAAGCTGTTATCCCAATAAAAACAATGAGGAGTATGGAATTCATTCTCCATACTCCTCTTACATAACACAACCAAAACCTCAGAGATCTACTGCCAATAAATATGAGAGGCTCGTCTGGACGCTCCGACTAACCTGTAGGTTCAACGGTAAGTTGCGTACAATTTCCTTTAAAACGAGATACTGAGAGTTCTATTGGCGTTTGGGTTTTCGTGTCAATATTTATACTTTTTACCAGAAGGATTGGGGCGTTGCCCGGTATGGCCAATTTCGCCATTTCATCTTTGTCCGGCAATACTGATCGGATCATGCTCATTTTTCTTTTAAGATCGATATCATAATTGTCTTTGATAAACTTGTGCAGAGAACCTTCGTTGTACAACTTGATTACATCAAATACCTTTCGTAGTGGGAGGTAATGAGTAACTAAAATGAATGGTACACCATCCATATTTCTCAGCGTCTCAATCAAGGCAACAGGTTCACCCTCCTCAACCTGTAAATGCTCAGCGATTTCTCCCTGGGCAGGTATACCAGCCTTCCGCAGAACGATGGATTCAGCAACGCGACCATTCTTTTCCAATGTATCAGTGTATCGTGTGTTACTATGGATTGAATAATTGATGAGCTTCTGCTGGACAATGGCCCCTTTTCCCTGGAGCTTCCCAATAATCCCTTCATTAACGAGCTCCCCCATAGCCCGGCGTAACGTATGACGGTTGACTTTATATCGTTTGGCAAGCTCAATTTCGGAAGGAAGTATATCACCAGGTTTATGCTTGCTTATGATCTCCTCAGCCAGCATCATGCTGACATGTTTATAAAGGGGCAACTCGGTGAGATGGTTGTGAGGCCTGTCGAATGGCATAGTAAAACCCATGGTATAAGTTGATGACATACAGAAAAACAGCACTCTTCTTAACCAATCACGCAAATGTTTGATAA
>QZLB01000006.1 GCA_004796425.1 Desulfobulbaceae bacterium
CACCGGATGTCGAACCCTCCTCACCCGCAACTGATGCTGACAAAAAAAAGGGGCTGAGCCTTCTGGCTGAAGCTGAAGCGCAGGATTTGACAGGACCGATTCTGAAACTGTTCGGTTATTTACTGCAAATTAAAAAAGAGAAGAACTTACGGCCGAGCGATCTTGGTATTGACCTTGATCGATTGCAGAATATTGGCGCAAAACATCAGGAAATTGATGAACATATGGTCAGTGTCGGCGGTCGCATTACTCAAGCTCTGCCCATAGCCGCTGATGCGAACGCGCGTGTCGATGAATATCTGAGTCTGCAGAAGGAGCAGGCACCGAGTGGTATTGAGCTATGGCAGAAAATCCAGGAAAATCAGGCCCGGATCCAGTCGGAACTGTCCATGTCCGATGCGGATTGGCATTCATTTCAAGGGCAGATCAGAAACGCAGTTGATTCGGTGGAAACCCTGGCGAAATTGATTAATTTGCCGGAAGCTGCAATTGCCGAGATCGGTCGGGTTACCAAAGGTTTCAGAATGCGGTTAACCCCTTATTACACCAGCCTGATCATGCCCGGCGTGATGAATGATCCGATCATGCTGCAGTCAATCCCCACCGGCGAGATGATTGATAATGCAGGGATAGAAATTCCGCCAGTTGCTGCAGATCACTCACCGGCCCGGCTGATTGACCAGTTTTATCCACGGGTGGTCACCATCAAAGCGACCAATATGTGCGCCATGTATTGCACCCATTGTCTGCGGATTGCCCATATTGGTCGAAAGGACCACACTTATTCCCGTGAAGCATATAAGGAAGCACTCGACTATATCCGGTCGAATCACCGGATCAGGGACGTCCTGGTCACCGGTGGAGATGCATTTGTCCTGCCTAATTCGATTCTTAAATGGCTTCTTGAACAACTCGATGAAATTGACCATGTGAAGGTGAAGCGCCTGGGAACCCGAATCCCCGTTACCGCCCCAATGCGTATTGATGATGAGCTCCTTGAGATCATCTCAGAGAGTAATGACAAAAAGCCGATACGGGTCGTCACCCAGATTAATACCGCCCAGGAAATAACTCCGGTATCTAAAGATGCTTTCAGGAGTCTGTCAAACAATGCGTTTACCGTTTTAAACCAGGCGGTTCTTCTGAAAGGAATCAACGACAGCAAAGAGAAAATGTGGAAGCTCTGTGAGACGATACAGGAGTCTTATGTAAGACCCTATTATATTTTCAACTGCAGTTATCGAAACCCTCAGTTCACCCATTTCCGGGTACCGATCGAGCTTGGTAGGGACATTGTGGAATCGATGTATGGCAATATTTCCGGTGATGCTATTCCCCGTTATATTACAACTGCGGGAGGTAAGATTCCGATGCATCGGAGCAATGTCGTAACCCAGGAATCGGACAATTACATCCTGCGGAAACCGTGGAACGGCCAGGAAGTAACCTATCCCGACGCCGATCCGGAGCTCTATCACTCAGATACGTTTGCCTTCATGAAATATTAACCTGAACAGTTCATGGATAGAATTGGCTAAGCTAAAACAAGTCAGATAATTATAATAAATTTCAAATCACCATAAAAAAAGGCCCTCAACCATTACGGTGAGGGCCTTTTTTCCATTAACAATTTCGCTTTTTATTTGGCAACTCGAACCCAGGATGCCTGGGGACCTTTATCTCCACGGGATTCTCCATAAAATACCGAAGTACCTTCGGTAAGGTCATCGATTGCGACGTTTTTCAGAGCATTCTCGTGGAAGTAGATTTCTCGTTCATCGAATGTGGTGATGAACCCATATGATTCATGTGGAGATACTTTCTGTACAATACCAACGCTGTCTGTCTCAGCTACTGGCTCAGGATGCTTTTTCGCTTTCCTTTTCTTTCTCAGGATTTCTTTTAACTGCAGTGAGAGCACATCAAAGGCCTCTATGAGCAGTGGTCGAACAATTTCTCCCTTCCGGTGAACAACAACCGTATCGTTCGGGACCGAGGCCACGATCTTGACCTCAAAGCCGCCTTCCTTATGATGAGTCGTAGCTTCAATGGTTACTCGAAGATGTAGCACAAAGCTTGGATAGTAGCGAATCAGCTTCTCCTTTTCCTCTTCGATTTTAACCTGCCAGCCTTTTTTTAACTCAACATTTCGGGCTTCGACTTTTAGTTCCATATAAATCCTCCGTCTAGTACTCCAGCAGCGCTCTGGCGCTACCAAGTTTGCCCACTTTACCGATGGTACGGGAGCAGCAGTAAATGGTACTCAAACGCGTCACCAGTGACAGGGGCTCTCATTGCAGCATGGGATAACAGCGTACGTGGGTTGTTTGTAGGATAAATTAACGTGTTAGGTGTTGGTAAGCTACGATAGTATCTAAGCATCAAGAACAGAACTCTCATACTGCAATACTGATGGTTACTGAAAATCACTCCGCTGTTACCTCTATTATATTCTTCCTTGAACTATAATCAAGACCAACAGACATTTTTCAGCGTACCTAACATCACTTTCAATCGATTGGTGAAAATTATCACTATCAATCCTTCTCCCGAGCAGCGATTTATGGTATGAGTAGGGAATATACCCTTCCACGACCCTTATTTACTTTCCATGAAACGTGACAAAATCGGTGTTATCCTACTGAATATGGGAGGCCCCACCAATCTTGATGAAGTGAGGCCGTTCCTGTACAACATTTTCTCGGATCGCGAGATCATCCGGCTTGGTCCCGCCCTGCTGCAAAAACCCATCGCCTGGCTGATCGCCAGAAAGCGGGCACCAAAGAGCGCTCAGATTTATCAGAAGATCGGGGGCGGTTCTCCCATTGCGGAGATCACCAGAAAGCAACAGCAAGCCCTGCAGGAGGCGCTTGAGCCCCACGGTTCCTTTGTGGTAACGACCGGGATGAGGTATTGGCACCCGACCGCCAGGGAGGCGTTAGAAACACTACGCAGCCAAGACGTTACCCGGTTGATCGGGCTGAGCCTGTATCCACATTATTCCTGTGCCACTGCCGGCTCTTCACTAAAGGAACTCAAGCGAAACCTGCGACCGGATGAATTAACCTCCCTGATAGAAATTGGCTCCTGGCCCACTCAGCCGGGTTATATTTCATGTCTTGCGGAAAAAATCACCAGCGGACTCAAGCAATTTCAAGGAGAAGCGGTGCAGATTTTATATAGCGCCCATAGTTTGCCAGTCTCCTTTATCAATGATGGTGATCCGTATGTCGAACATCTTGAAGAAACGATCAAGGCGGTGGAGCAGATCACCGGGCAAACGGGACGTATCTGCTACCAGAGTAGAAGCGGCCCGGTGGAGTGGTTGGCTCCCGCCACACCGGAAGCCATCGTCGAAACTGCTCAAAGCGGAGCGAAAAACATCCTCATGGTGCCGATCAGCTTTGTTTCCGATCATGTTGAAACACTCTACGAGATCAATATGCAATACCGTGAGCTGGCAGAGGCCCATGGCGTAAGGCTGGAACCTTCCGAATCACTCAATTGTGATCCCGTGTTTATCGAGGCCCTGAAAGATATTGTCCTGGCAAAGCTCTGATCAGCATCACGACCGGTGATCCGGTCCCATCCCACCCTGAAATCGTCTCATTCTGACATTGAGCAGGATTCCCAAGCCGGCCAGGGTCGTCAGCAGCGATGAGCCGCCATAGGAAACCAGCGGCAGTGGTATCCCCACCACGGGCAGGAACCCGAGCACCATCATTACATTGATAATGGCCTGCCAAAATATCAACATCACGACACCGAACGACAGCAACATGCCGAATCGGTCCCGGGCAAAGGTGGAAGCGTACAGCGCATAAATCAGGGTCACGAAGTAAAGCGCCATAAACGCCACACCACCAAAAAAGCCCCATTCCTCGCACCAGACAGAAAAAGCGAAATCCGTATGCCGTTCCGGCAGGAAATGGAGATGCCCCTGCGTGCCCTCCAGGTATCCTTTACCAAACCGTCCCCCGCTGCCGACCGCAATCTTGGATTGCATGATCTGGTAGCCATGCCCCATGGGGTCCTTTTCCGGATTGAGGAAGGTTTGAACCCGCTGCTTCTGATACGGTTTGAGCAATTTCTCCCAGGCGAAAATGATTGCCCCAATACCAAAACCACCGAGAATCAGATAGACTGAGAAACGCAGTTTGACAAACACCGTCATGGATACCGCAATAAACACCAGCATCAACGCGGTACCAAGATCTGGCTGCAGCAGGATGAGCAGGAAAGGGATCGCCGTCAGAATTATTGGGATCATCAACTGCTTCAGGGTATAGCCGTCGGTCACTTCTTTACGTGAATAATAACTGGCCAGTGTTATAACCAAAGTCAGTTTGGCAAGCTCTGAGGGCTGGAGGTTGAAAAAGCCAAGGTTAATCCAGCGCTGGGCCCCGCCGGCGGTTTTTCCGATGATCAAAATTGCAATCAGAAGAATCAGGACCCCAACATAGATAAAGTAGTTCCAAAAGTGAAGCTCCTGGTAATCAAAGGATAAAATAAAGAGAATCGCCCCCGCGCCAATCAGGAAAAAATAAGCTTGTTTCAGATACGGAGGAGTACCCCATGGTTTTGGCGGATAAGACGCACTATAGAGATTAAACAGCGCGATGACGCTGATCGAGAGAAGCAGGATCAGCAGTACCCAGTCGAAATTATCAAAATGTCTTCTATCAAACCGAAACATAGCAATCTGTTAATACCAATCAATGATCACATCACGAACCCTCGGAAGCCTGCCTGAGATCCTTGAGGTGTTGTTCAAAATACTTAGCGAGAATCATCCGGGCAATCGGTCCGGCCCCGGAACCGCCATGAAGGCCATGCTCAACCAATACGGTCACGGCAATTTCAGGATTATCAGCGGGTGCATAACAGGTAAACCAGGCATGATCACGATACTTGTATGGAATATCCTGTTCTTTCATGCCCTTGTACTGGGCCACCCGGACCACCTGGGCGGTACCGGTTTTGCCGGCTATTGTCAGTCCTTCAATACGAACGTTTCGAGCGGTACCACGCTTGCCATGCACCACATCGAACAGCCCTTCTTTAATAATTTCCAGATAGGACTGTTCCTTTTTACTGAGCTGCCCAATCAGCTGGGGCTTGAAACGCTCGGTTACCACCCCATCAGGCGTGGTCACTGATTCAATAATGGACGGTTTGTATATTTTTCCGCCATTGGCGGTTGCAGCCGTCATCAAAGCAACCTGGAGCGGGGTGAGTAAATTAAAGCCCTGGCCAATGGCAATGGAGAGAGTCTCACCCTCCTGCCATACCTCATTGCGATTCTTCTTCTTCCACTCCCGGGTTGGAATCAAACCAGATTTTTCAAACTCCAGCTCAATACCGGTTCTCTTTCCCAGGCCGAACTTTCTGGCATATTCTGCAAGCTTGTCAACCCCTACCCGCTGACCAACCTGGTAAAAATACACATCGCACGATTCTGTTATGGCTTTGCGGATATCAACCGGCCCATGGCCACTGTGTTTCCAACACCGATATACCCGGTTACCAAAATAGTAATAACCGGGGCAATAAATAACGGTATTTTCATCCACGGCCCCTTCTGCCAGCCCAGCCAACGCCGTGACAATTTTGTAAGTGGAGCCGGGTGGATAGGAGGCCTGGACCACCTTGTTAATCAACGGATGTTTCGGATTGTTAAGCAAGGCATCCCAATTTGCCTGGGAAATCCCCCCGATGAAATCCTCCAGGTGGATCGACGGGGTGGAGGCTGCAGCCAGCACCCGGCCACTATTCACCTCAAGAGCAACAATCGCCCCGGCTTTTTCCCCGATATTCATAAATTGCTCAGCAGTGGACTGGAGTTCCGCATCAATGGTCAACCGAATATCCTTACCCGGCAGCGGGTCTACCTGTTTCAGTTCACGCTGCTCAAAGCCCCGGGCATTTACCTCGGTGGATCTTTTGCCCTTCTCACCACGGAGATCTTTTTCACGCAGTTTTTCTATGCCGCGCTTCCCAATCAGATCGCCACCTTCATAGATCCCCTCCTCATCAGATTCCAGCTGTTTCCGGTTTATCGAACCGATATAGCCAATGGAGTTGGCAGCCAGATCTCCATAATGAAAGGTACGCACAGGCAGCACTTCAATGCGAATTCCGGGAAACTTGTATTTATGGTTCTCCAGGTACGCCAGGGTCTCCCAGTCGATATCCTCTTTCAAGCGAACCGGAATATGACGAGCCGAGCGTTCTGCTGTCCTGATCCGTGCCCAGAGGTTCTCTATGTCTTCATCCAACACCAATGAGAGCCGCTTGAGCACTTCACCGATATCGTAGGAATCCTCTTTAATCATCACTACATTGAAAGAGGGACGGTTGGTGACAATTTCACGTCCATACCTATCGAGGATATGGCCACGTGGAGGTGGTACCGTGTGAATGCGAACCCGTTGCCTCTCTGCCTCTACCGTATAGTGTTGTCCGCTGCTTATCTGCAAAAACCAGAGGCGTGAAATTATCACCATCAGGAAAAACATGACCAGCAGGATTGCGAAAATGGTTCTCCTTCGCAGCAGCCGTACTGCTGCCTCATTCCGCTCCGCAATTTCTTCCGTTTCAAATCTGAAAAATGGTCGTTCCATGACTACCTGAAAGTATTTCCTGCTCGCTTGCGACGACTACGGCGAACCGAACCACGCTTGAGGATAAATTCATTAAAGCTGTTGAATACCAAAAAACAGGGAATTGTTGCGACCGTCAGCAAAATTGTTTCCCGAAGTACCCGCGTCCACGACCAGAGTGGCAACCCTTCTTCCACCATCAATGATAATACGAAATAAAGGGCAAATTGAATAACAAAATAGCTCAAGCCGACCAACGGTATCTGGTAGGCTGACTCTTTGATCGGGCTGTTTACTGTCAAGGTGTGCAAGATCGTAAAGTACAGGAGATATTCAAGCAGATAGGTGCCCAGATAGATACCGGAAACCACATCCATCATCCAGCCAAGGATAAACACAACACAAAGCCCTTTCAAAAGGGCAAAACGGTAGGCCAGAAAGGATACCAGAATAAAAACCAGATCAGGAGTTCCAAGCCAGGTTGGTATCGCGCGCAGAACAGTGGTCTGGAAGGCTACCAGCAAGGTTCCAATTATTATGAAGCTTATCATCTGCATCACTGCTTACCACATTATGGTACAATCTTTCCCGGTGCGACAGACTGTTGCAGTGAAAGATTGATATGCAGCATTTCAAGCCGCTGAAAATCAACACTCGGCTGGACCCTGACCTCAAGAAACATACCACGTTGTTTGCGATGTACTGACTGAACAGTACCGACCGGAATACCGGAAGAAAAAATACCTCCGATTCCGGCTGTTACAATCATATCCCCAACAGCCACATCGGCATTCCTGAGAACATAGTGAAGGACATACCCGCTTTCCCCGGCACCCTTAAGAATGCCTCTGACCCGGTTTTTCTGGACAATCACATCGATCGCACTACTTGGTGCATTGGCAAGCAGAATTTTGCAATAATTTGGCGCCACATGAATCACCTGCCCGACAACCCCTTTGGCATTGAGGGCGACCATTCCTTCGATTACGCCGTCATTCTCACCACGATCAACAATAATCGTCTGAAACCAGAAAGAGGGGTCACGACCGATAACGCGTGCGGTCAGAGGTGGGAAATCGGCTGTTCTTCTGAACTCAAGCTCCTCTTCAAGATGCAGATAGGTCGCATAGGCTTCCCGATAGCGGGCCAGCTTTTCATCATAGGTTTCAAGCAGCGCTTTTAAACGCCGGTTTTCATCACGAACATCAATGAGAGCGATATAGTCTTTCCAGAGAACTTCGACGCCTGAGGAGAGCTTGGTAAAGCCTTTCTGGACCGGTCCGACCAGTTCCATCGTGATCTGGTGGAACATCCCATAGCGGCCACCCAGCGTTGACGCAAAAAGGACCAGACCGATTGCGATCAGGAGCGCAATCAGAACAATCACTCGGAGACGAACAGGTTTTACCCGTCGTTTTCTGTCCTTGGTTTCTCTTCTCACGGTAGAGCTTTCTTTCTGCCACCGGAGGTGGAGAAAATTATACCATGGTGATTTAGTCTATGGTGACTTCCTTGAGGATATCCAAATTATCAAGCGCCTTACCGGAACCGAGAACCACGGAAGACAGAGGATCGTCGGCGACAATGATTGGCATCCCGGTTTCTTCCTTTAAACACTTATCAAGGTTTTTCAGCAGCGCACCACCACCGGTCAGAACGATACCCTGGTCGACAATATCGGCTGCAAGCTCGGGTGGCGTGAGCTCAAGCGCAACCCGGACAGCCTCGACAATCACGTCCACCTGTTCGGCAATGGCGGATTGGATTTCATCAGCACCAACGGTGACTGTTTTGGGCACACCTGAAACCAGGTCCCGCCCTTTGATGTCCATGGTTTCGAATGGTTCTTCAGGCAATACGTTGCCAATGGTGGTTTTAATCATCTCAGCGGTCCGCTCACCGATGGCGAGGTTATGCTTCCGCTTGATGTATTGCAGGATCGCCTCATCCATCTTATCACCGGCAACCCTTACAGATTTGGCATATACGATGCCAGCCAGCGAGATAACCGCAACCTCGGTCGTCCCCCCGCCGATATCGATAATCATGTTTGCCGTCGGTTCGGTAATCGGCAAATCCGCCCCGATGGCCGCTGCCATTGGTTCTTCAATCAGGTATACTTCCCGGGCGCCTGCCGATTCGGCCGACTCTTTTACGGCCCGTTTCTCCACCTGGGTAATCCCCGAGGGGACGGAGATCATTATCCGAGGATGCACCAGGGTTCGTCGATTATGCACCTTCTTGATAAAATAGCGTAGCATCGCCTCGGTTACTTCAAAATCGGCGATTACACCATCTTTAATTGGCCTGATTGCGTTAATATTTCCCGGTGTCTTCCCCAGCATCTGTTTTGCTTCCTGACCAACGGCCAGCACCTTGCTCATTCGGCCATCCTGCCGCACTGCTACTACTGATGGCTCTCGCAGGACAATCCCTTTGCCTTTTACATACAGCACGGTATTAGCGGTTCCAAGATCTATTGCCAGGTCGTTAGACAACCAACCGAACAGAAAATTGAATGGAGAATACATGGGTTTTTCTTACCTCTATTAAAAGAATGTTATATCAAACCTTCAGGGATTCACCCTGCCGGAAACTATTGAAAAATCGGCCCTCAAAAGATGCAAAGATACCAGAGAGCCCATGGATTGGCAAGATTAATGGGCGTGGCAGAAGTGATTCCCATTTTTTATTGACACGCACCATAAACCCTGTTATACGGAACTTCTCAATCTCAGGAGAATCAGGGGCTATAGCTCAGCTGGGAGAGCGCTTGAATGGCATTCAAGAGGTCGTCGGTTCGATCCCGTCTAGCTCCACCACAATAGAAAGGGACTCAGCAAATCTGCTGAGTCCCTTTTTCTGTCTCAAACTGTCAGTATATTTCAAATCTAGCAAGAGATCAGCATTGTCTGATTTTGGTTCACCTGACCAGTACATCCTGCACCAGCATTAATGCACCCGTTACGGTAACCACATCGTAATTATCATGAACACTCTGTTTCCTATCCCCTAAAGTTAAGAGAACTATGCCTAATAATTTGATAATTTTATTAACACCTACTTTCTAGCAAACTATCTTTTTTTGAACCATTTACCATCTGGAAGGAACACAAGGACACGTACCTCTTGTAGCTCGGGATATTTCAAAGGAGTGACTGGTACTCATAATCAAAATTAGGGAAAAAGACAGAGACCTCTAAATTACAGGCAAATCAATGGATCGCATGTAATATATTGTTATATCATGATAATTTTAATGACACCTGACATAAAGATATTGTAGCATATCATTCTTTTGAACGTGGTGTACTTTTTCTAACCTTGCAGTTTTCCAAGGAGAAGAACGATGAGAAGTGTGAAGAAGTATATTCGGACTGTTTTCCTCAGTATGCTGTTAATTCTACCACCCATGGCTGTTGCAAATGAAGCTCGTATGCAAACCAATGGCGTGGAACAATCCTCATCCAATAGTGGTTCTGCAACACAACATTTGGCAATACCGGATCCATCAACCAGGAACCCAACACAGCCATCGAGAATAAACACGAAAGATCTCAGGGAAAGTGATGAGATGAAGAGAGCACGGGCGTCTTCCCTCCCAGATCTCATTGTTGAGAAATTCACTGTTTCACCGCATAAACTTTCATCCGGAGACAAGGTAACCTTGCGGGCAACCATCAGAAACAAAGGAAGCAAATCACTGAGAAATGTCAGAATTGTTTACTTGGAGGGCATCACCAAACTCGCCGAAGATCGTATTTCAATCGGTGCAGGAAAGATAGCTCTGATAGAAAAAAGGGCGACCCTGAACAACGCCGGTAACGTCAAACTGGAAATTAATGTCGATCCCCAACAACTCATCAAGGAGACCGATAAGAAAAACAATAAAAAGACTAAAATGGTGGTTGTGACCAAACCAAAGGCGCATGCTGAGACAGCACCCATCGCCACCTTCGGAAATGACCAGACAAGAAACGTTCCAAAATCCATAGCGATTGCCGGTCGGGCAAGACTGAATCCTGATCTTTTTCCTGTCAGATTAGCCTTGAATAAGAAGCAGTTTTCACCTGGGCAATCCGTGGTTATTAAGTTAACCCTAAAAAACTCTGGCCCGGGGAGCGTTGAAAAGGTCCCCGTGAAACTTTATGTAAATGATCGGGAAGTAGGGAGCACTTTTAGTTCGATTCCAGCAAACAACACCGACCTCGTCATCTTTCGGCATAAGTTTGAAAAAGCCGGAAACTATACGTTATCGGCCACGATTGATCCGGGGAATAAGGTAGAGGAGAGAAACGAGAGGAATAATACAATCAGTGACAATGTCGATGTTATTGTTCTGAAAATTGCTGATAAGCTGGACCATAAACAGGGGGGTAATCTACAGACAATCGACGATCGTATCCCTGCTACAGTCAAGAACAGGCAGCCAGTGGCGAGTCTGCATGATTCTGCCCTGGAGAAATCCAGGAGTCGCCAGGTTGGGATGGATAACGTCGCAGAGATAAAAAAACTTCCCGAGCTGAAGACCTACTCAAGCAATACTTTTATAGGTTTTGAGCTCCCGAATAATAATTCGAAATGGCAGCTCGGACAAAGGTATGATATCAAGTGGTACGTGATTGGAAATGGCCAGGTTAACGTTACCAGACTGAGGCTTCTGGACTTGAGGGGAAACACCGCTCCAACAGACATTACCCCGAAAACCATTACGAAGTATCCCGGCAGTAACAAACAATTTGGGTTTTCATACCTTGTCCCTAATACTACAACCTCCTCACTGTATCATCTTGCTTTAGATTACACCGGGATCGTCAACGGAAAAAAGAAGACGCTTCAAGCGGTAAGTCAACCTTTTTTCATATCCTGGAAAGGTGATCCTTTAACAATCCAGAAGATACCGGATCATACCGACCCGCTTGACGCACTTTTGGAGCTGGCTGCCAAGAAACCATATATTAGCTATTTTGAATACTCCAAAAATGACTCCAAATTTTTGAATGTCAAATTTTACTGGAAAGATCAAGAAGGTGATCTGGCAGGTGGGCGTTGGAACCTGGAAATTCTTGAGAACGGTAAATGGCAAAAAATGTCGAAGAAGTTTACCGATGAGTTGCTGACACATCCACAAGTTACCGGGAAGCAGGGGCTTGCCCATCTTACCATACCGCTCAAAAACCAGCCGGCTCAGACGCAATTCAAATTCTATGTTACCGATAAAGCTGGCTGGCAAAGTAATGTGATGACCGGGATTGCTAACCCACTACAGAATATCGTACCTGCCACTCTTGAATTTCTGGAATTTGTGACTCCTGCTCCAAAGAGTTCACCCGGGAATGCTGCGATCCCGGTAGCGTGGGTCAGTCCGGGGGAACAGTACACCATTCAGTTGAAGGCTCAGGTCTTGGACAATAGTATTACATCAATACCCGTTGAGCTGTCTCTGGCCCAGGTTGGTTCGTTGAACAAAATAGGAGTAGTGAACGTGCCAACTAATGGAACAACCTTCAACTATAATTGGGTCGTTCCCAACTCAGTCAAAAATGCTCCATTTATACATTTTATTGCCTCAGCCCCTCTCGTTTCAAAGAAACCGATCCAGAGTGGCACGGTGGCAGTAACAAACTACCAACTCACACTGACGAAACCAACTCCCGGACAGACATGGAATACCCCCGGCGCTGTTCCTTTTGAATGGTCGGTACCTCAAAGTATACCGGCGGGTGAAACCTTAGACTTTTTTTATCTACCAAAAGGCGGGAGCACCATGAAAAAAGTTAACACAACTCCTGTATCTGTAGGCAAAAAAGCCTGGCTATGGGGAATTGATCCGGCAACAGTCGCTGCCGGTGATGCAACCATTCTTATCCGCTCTTCTTCCTCTGGCTTAAGTCCCGTTGCAGTAGTACCAATAAACATTAGATTTCAGGGAGCAGGTCGAGGTGTCGGTCCACTGAAGTTTACGTTTATATCCCCTTCATCATTATCAACATCAACTCAATGGCTTGCAGGAGAATCTGAACTGGTAGAGTGGAAGTTGACTGGAGGGAGTCCTTATAACATATCGCTTGAACTTCGACCCGTTGGAGGGGCGACGCTGGCGCAACCAGCCATCCTGCCATTGGTTCCGAATGGAAGCGCTTCCCCTTATTCCAATAAGACATATTTCCGGGTTCCCTCGAATGCGGAAGACGGTCCCTATCGTTTAGTTGCAATAAGAGACGATTTTGGAACGGTTGTTGCTCAGAGCCCGGTTATCGATGTTGTGTCTTCTGCAACACTTAACAGTATGCTGCCCAAACCTGATACCAAGTTCAGCATAGCGAAGGTTGACTATCCCTATCAATTTGCTAATCAGGCACGGGTGCTCATTTTCTCCAACGCGACCGTACCATTCAAACTAAGTGGGGCAATGAGGCAGAAAGTTACCCTCAAGGTATCAAATTATGGGATGTATGGTGTAGGAAATTGGAACCCTGGTGGTTCCACTGTAGTAATATCAAAAACGATCAGCTCTGATATAGATTCACACCTGTTTCCGAACAGGACAATCCTTGCAGGGCAATATGGGTACAACCTGAACTTGTTATGGCCGGGTTCGGGCCAACCGACCATAATGGCAGTAAAGCAAGACAAGGCCACGGGCTTGTTTGAGCCTGGTGGGCTCTGTGTGACAAGGTATTATCCAAAACTTGAGGTCTGGCTGGATACCACACTCTCTGATGGCACTACACGGACAACGTATTACAAAAAGTTTATTAAAAATTCTAATATACTAAAAGAGAAGTACGTCAACCTTGGTGGAGAGACGGGTAACTGTAAAGACGAGAGGGAATGGTAAGTTGCCCGCTGGGATTTTGGCTTGAATCATTGCAAATAAAGCAATTCGTTTGCCACCTAACCGGCACCTGACCAAACATCAAAGGGGTTAGCCAATTTCCTGGCTAACCCCTTTGATTAATATCCCTAACAGTAGCGGTTCAATCTGGTCTTATTGAAACCAGTAAAAAACGCGGTCTCCTTCCAGTTTTCAATCAACTGTTGTCGTACATGCGAATGATTTGGCCGCTGATTTTTCCCATGACACTTTTCACATACCCGTTTACCACCTTTTTCATCGGAATCGGGTTATCGCCAGGAAAATAGGCTTCATATTTGTCCACGGCATCTTCCACCAACCCCGATGAGACCACATTAATCCGGTGGCCATCCGTCAATTCAAGTGCCGCCGCTTTAACAAAACTATGAATGGCCCCGTTTACCATGGCCGGACTTGTGGTCATATAGACCGGATGATCAGCAAGAATACCGGTGGTCAGGGTGAACGAGCCCCCGGGTGTAAGATATCGTTGCCCGATTCTCACCAGGTTAACCTGCCCCATGAGTTTGCTTTTTAATCCAATCCAGAAGTCTTCCTCACTCATGGAACTTAATTCAGCCCATTTCGCCTCTCCGGCAATACAGACGATCGCATCAACGTTACCCAACGAGGCAAAAAGAGCCTCCAGGGACGCACTATCCGAAATATCAGCATTCACCGTGCCCGACTTTCTTCCGCAGATAATGACTTCATGCTGTTTTGAGAAATAGTCACTCACTTTTCTGCCAATTGTCCCTTCTCCACCGATAATAAGAATTCGCATCTCTTTCCTCTCTTTATGTTTTTATTAAGAAAATTATCTATGCTCGTCTAAAGATTCAACAATAATCTTTGGGTGCTGGCACTGAAGAAGGGGAATCAGACCATACCACAATTTCTGTTGTCTAACTTCCTGTGCTCGTACCTGTGGAAGATATAAACGTAGCAAAATAGCTAACCGATTATTATTTTGATGAATAATTCACTCATTTATTGACCAGAGAATTCGGGTATGAAAAATTACATCGGAATGTCCACCAGCCCGCACGAAGCGAGTCTGGCAATACTCAACGGACAGGGCGATATTCTATACGCAGAGGCGACTGAACGGCCATTGCAGTCAAAGCGTGCCTGGGGTAGTGTCCCTGATCACATCAACTTTATTGACAAACTTACCGAGCACTACTGTGATCCTGACCTGGAAACGGTTGTCGCAATGAGTTGGACGAAGAAGCATCCCTGGCGTTATCGGTTGTTTAAGCCATATCTGAAATACAAGATCAAGACGGCAGCTCAAGGTGAGCGCAACAGGTACCAGATGGGTATGTTTATGACCGGTGCCCACCAGGCAGTATTGAAAAATGCCACTAACGGTTTACAGGGGTTCGGTAAACTCAAAGGACCAATCAATAAACGTTACTACGATCATCACCTGACCCATGCGGCAACAGCGGCCTTCGGCAGTCAGTTTGATAATGCGGTGTGCGTGGTTATTGACGGTTTTGGTGAAACTGGCTCTGCTGCAGCATTCCACTACCGGAACGGGTCGCTGAAACAAATTGACGGGGTAAAGGCTGCCAAGGCAAGTCTCGGCTTTTTTTATGCGCAGATGTGTCAGATAGCAGGGTTTAATTTCATGCATGGTGAAGAATGGAAACTGATGGGACTCGCGGCTTATGGTACGGTCGATCAGCAATGGTATAAATTGATCCGTCCACTGATCGGGGTTGATGGTCTGAAAATGGTGAGTGGCAAGTTGCCCAAAAGTCACTACCGGATGCTACGTGATTTGGCGCGTGATGAGCAAACACCACCAATCGATTATGCGAACTTTGCCGCAACGGCACAGCATGTATTTACCGAAACGGTTCATCAGTTTCTGCAAAATATTTACGAACTGAAGCTTTCAGACAATCTGGTTTTTGGCGGCGGTTGTGCATTAAATTCCTCCGCCAATGGGACAATCTTGACACAGACGCCTTTTAATGACCTCTATGTCACCTCCGCACCGGCAGATGATGGGAATGCGCTCGGGGCTGCCTTGCTTGCCTATCGTGAAGACAATGGTACGCAACCGCCAAGGAAAAGTGTGGTTTCCCCTTATCTTGGCAGTCGTGTGACAGGAGAATCATTTGAACGTCTCAAGACATTCAGTGGGATTACCCAGCGGGAACTGACTGATCAGGAATTGTTTTCCTTTACTGCAACCGCACTCACAGAAGGGAAAATAGTCGGCTGGATACAGGGAAAAGCGGAATTCGGTCCGCGAGCCCTGGGTAACCGTTCTATTCTTGCCGATCCACGGTCTCCCCGCATAAAGGAGCGCATCAACAGCGAAGTGAAGTTTCGAGAGGAGTTTCGACCGTTCGCACCTTCCATATTACATGAACACGGTGATAAATATTTTGAATATTATCAGTTCAGCCCATACATGGAGCGAACCTTGCGGTTTAAGGAGTCGGTTAAGGAAAAAGTCCCCGGCGTGGTTCACGAAGATGGTACCGGTCGCCTGCAAAGTGTCACCAGGGAGCTCAATGAGCGATATTATCAATTGCTGACGGCTTTCTATGAACTAACGACTGTACCTCTATTACTGAATACCAGCTTTAACGTAATGGGTAAGCCGATCATCCATAGTGTTGAAGATGGTGTTGCCGTATTCCAGACCAGTGGCCTTGATCTGCTGATTATCGAGAATCATGTTTTCCTCAAAAACTCTAAAGAAGCAGACACCTGGCTACGGTGACGGTTTTTTTAATCCCTCGCTTTCATCATTATACTGAACCGCTACCCGGAAGTGCGATGTTACATAGTGCATTTATCTGGTGATAATTAGCCTTCACAGTTCTTCTTTGGTATAAGAAGAAGAGCAGCATGGTAATGGTGTTGGAGAAAAACGAATATATAGAAACTGGACGGTCAATCTACCTGACGTCCATGGGGGGCAATCATGAAGAAATACTCTCTTGTCTGCTTGTTAGCTCTGTGCGGACTTTTTGCGTTCAGCTCCACAAACCTATTTGCAAATGCCATCACATTTGAAATACG
>QZLB01000278.1 GCA_004796425.1 Desulfobulbaceae bacterium
ACCAGATCGACTTTATCTGCTTTTGCTTTGATGTTTGCCACAATCGTTAATTTTGCCATGGTAGTAACTCCATTATTTGAATTGATCTGTTGTGTTGTCGTCTCATCGCGATTGGATTGATCATACAATAGACCTTGCGGGTACAAAGATAAACAGTATAATAAACGAAACATTATCAAAAAATATTTGAAAATATGCTTTTGGAAGATCTTCAAGTTGTTCTCAAAGTGGCTGAATTTAAAAGCATTACCGCAGCAGCCACCAGCCTGGACATGCGCACAGCAACCGCAAGTGCTGCGGTGAAACGGGTAGAAAATGTTTTGGGAGCGCAATTATTCATTCGCACAACCCGACGGCTGCGATTATCAAGCACCGGAGAACACTATATTCCGCAGTGTGAAAAGGCGTTGACTATTCTTGATCAGGCACACCAAAGTATCAAAGATGAGCAAGATATTGTTGATGGTGAGCTGCGTATTGCACTTTCTTCGGACTTGGGTAGAAATTTGGTCACCCCATGGCTTGATGAGTTTATGGACCAGTATCCCAACATCAGCCTGAGGTCGAGCATCAGCGATAGTACGATAGATTTTTATCGAGATTCTGCAGATCTCGCGTTGCGATACGGTTCCCTTAATGATGCCGATCTTTACGGATTCAAGCTTTGTAATGTCCCACGGGTCCTCTGCGCTTCACCCGGATATCTTGCGAAACATGGCTCCCCCGAACATCCGGATGAACTGGCTCCTCATAACGGTCTGTTTTATCAGCTTTTTGATATTACCCATGATACCTGGGAGTTTTCGAATCAAGACGAACACTATAAGGTGAAGATGAGTGGTAACCGGATTTCCAACGATGGAGACGTGGTTCGCCGATGGTGTGTGGCCGGAAAGGGGATTGCAGTAAAATCATGTCTTGATATGTCCCTTGATCTTTTATCAGGCAATGTTGTTAATTGTATGCCTGAGTTCAAACCGACTCCCACAGAGCTGTGGCTTATCTGTCCAAGTCGGCAGTTGATCACACCGGCTATTCGACTGCTCAGGGATATGCTGAAAGCGCGATGTCATCATCTGCTTTTTCAACTGAGGGAGCAGGGAATAATCGAGGAGTTTGAAGATAAATGATAGTGATAAGGTAAAAGGTGGGTTCGTATACGAGAAGTTGCAAACCATCAGATAAAAGCGGGGAAGCGGATGAAGAAGACCATAAAAGTTTTACTGATCATCTGGCCAATCGTTTGTATTTGCTACCTTCTGGCTCTTAACTATTTTGATAACCGCAAACTGAATCTCGAACTTGGTCAGCCGGATGGGGTCGTCTGGGGATACGGGGCGGACCAGATCAGACTGGAGGTTACATCCAGGCAGGAAGGTGAGATCATCTTTTACACCCTCAGATTTAAAGATGCTGACGGATCGATCTTGCAAACAAAAAAGTTCAGTATCGATTACGATTTGTTTGGTACGGGATTGGTGAAAACGGTACAAAGTGATGCTGATTCGGAGGTCGAGATCCTGGTTTGGAGCAATCGTGATGAAACGCAGGCGTATGTGCTCGATTATCAGGATGGTCAGATCGTCACTATCCCCTATTCCACTGTTTCAGATGAGTTGGGGCCCCTCACCGATCGCCACCGCATGGTAAGTATTGGTCGACCAATGTTGATCTTTGCCTTTGTTCCGCTATTTCTGCTGTACTACCTGGTTTTAGGGATCATGTGGTTTATCGTTTCCCGGATAAAACGCCACCGGGCCAGAAAAGAAGCCGATACTGCTACTTAAAAAGCGGACAGTCTGGTCTCATTTTCGCGACTCTACCACGGAGAGTATATGCTCTTCATATGCTTTACGAAAGTCCTGTTCAATCTCCTTCGGATACCACTTCAGTAATCGCTGAATATACTCCTCCTGGGGTCTAACCGTTAAAAGGACCTCGTTCAGCTTCTTGATTGCCTGCCTGCCCCAGTCATTTTTCGGACAACCGATGTAAGACAGCACCCATCGCTGGTCATGGTTTTCTTGAATTGGTATAACGGTGAAATCATCTTCTAACCCGAATTCACGTGCAATATATGCAAGTTCCCAGGGGTAGCCGATCGTGCAATCGATTCTACCGTTCTTCAGCATCTTTAACAGTCCAAGGAGTTCATCTCCACCGCTTCTGATAAAGACATTTCCATTTTGATCATCACGATTCTCCAATACAGAATCAATTGATCCTCCATAAGCCCTTCCTGCAGTTATACCCACTCTCAAATTTCCTTCAGTTAAAATTTTCTTTATTGAAATAGAAGGATGATCTTTGAGGAATTGATTTTCGTCACCACGTCTCACGATAAGCGCATTTGAGTAGGTCAAAATATTGGGGAGCGAGAATTCGATAAATTCCTCTCTGTGCTTGGTTTTTATAAATCCCGGATAGCAAACCGGTTTACCATCTTTGATGAGTGCTAAGATCCTCGACATATTTGCAACCCTTTTTTCATGCTCATACTCCGGCAGATTTTCAATATAAATGTCTAGTGCACCATCAGTAATACCATTGCCTTTTTGGGGACCCTCCACAATGAATGCTGGAGGGAAGTTCTCAAAAACCCAGGTTAATGTTTCTTGAGCGTGACTGGTGACGGAATGGAGAACAGTAAAAAGAAAAAACAGGGTGGTAATAAGGTAAAAATTCAGACAGGCAAACCGAGCAACCTTCTTCATTAACTCATCTCCAATCAGGGGTCTCCGGGGCAATAACAAGAATGAAATATAGGATACCCGAAAAATTAGGTTCACACATGGTAACGCCTAAATGTAGCATAAATAACTTCTAGAAAACAAACGGCAATGATAGGGTACCAAGAAAGTTGGCACTAAATCAGGAGTATTCGCCGATCCTATTTATAAGGGGTGGGCGAACCTCTGTTAGAATTGAGTGGAGAGGAGGGAGGGGGTCTAACAGAGGCGCCCGATTGGTTGTTTCAAATTTGATTGGTGAGTCCCGCGACGTCCTCCGAGTTTTCATCAGTTTTGGTCTGCAGTGCGGCTTTTAGAAGCGATGTAATATCATCGACAATCATCACCAGGCAGGGGATGAGCACCAGGATAATGACGGTGGCGAAGATAATGCCGAAACCGAGCGAAAGTGCCATGGGGATCATGAAACGTGCCTGACGAGAGGTCTCGAAGATCATCGGGGCCAGGCCGCCGAAAGTAGTCAGGGTGGTGAGCAGGATCGGCCTGAAGCGCCTTTTACCTGCTGAATGTATTGCTTCGTAAACGCTCAGCCCTTTGGCCATCTGTTTGTTGGCAAAGTCCATCAATACCAGTGAATCGTTGACCAGCACTCCTGACAGCGCGACAACGCCCATCATGGACATTACGCTTAAGTTATAGCTCATGATCAGATGACCCAGGACTGCTCCAACCATACCGAATGGAATTGCTGACATAACAATCAGGGGTTGTACATAACTCCTGAAGGGGATGGCTAAAAGGAAATAGATGATACCCAGTGCTGCCAATAGACCATAGGCAAGGGCACTCATACTGTCTTGCATGTCAGCCTGACGACCTTGAT
>QZLB01000107.1 GCA_004796425.1 Desulfobulbaceae bacterium
ATTGGAAAACGGTTACAGTCAATCACATTGTCAAGAAATATGGTGGCAGACTGGACGATCTTCTCAAGACGATCGTAATTGATCTCACCATCTTCTACGAAATTGGCCAGATTAATCGATCCGAGATTGCAGCTTTCGTACGGCAACAGCCATTGCTCCCCACATGGATTGGTCGCCTCAAACTGACCGAGATGCGGTGTTGGGTTGTCTTTATTCGCCGCATCGATGAAAAGCACACCCGGTTCGCCGTTATGCCATGCAAGATCGATGATCTGTTCGAATACTTCCCGGGCAACCAGAGAACGTACGACCTGGCCTGTTGAGGGTTCAATCAGTTCATACTCACTATCGTTCTCAACTGCTTCCATGAACGCATCAGTCATACCGACACTGAAATTGAAGTTGTTGAACTTGGATTGGTCCTGCTTTGAAGTAATAAAATCGAGAATATCGGGATGATCAATACGCAACACCCCCATATTCGCACCCCGGCGCTTGCCCCCCTGTTTAATCGTTTCGGTTGCCGCATCAAATACCGCTGCAAAAGAAAGTGGCCCGGAAGCGACTCCCTGGGTCGATCTAACCGAGGCGTTTTTAGAGCGGAGTCTTGAGAACGAATATCCGGTCCCTCCACCGGTCTTATGGACAAGTGCCCCGTTCCTGATGGCTGAAAAAATACCGTCCATCGAGTCTTCTACCGGCAGAACAAAACAGGCTGAGAGCTGGCCAAGATCTGTTCCTGCATTCATCAGACAGGGAGAGTTGGGTAAAAAATCCATCCGATAAATCATGTGAAAAAATCGCTCACGAAGGCTATCAAACGCTTCGGTCTTTCCGGCACCTTCAGCCACCGCATCTGCGACCCGCCTGCAGAGTGACTCCCAGTTTTCTGTAGGCTCACCCGCAGAATCTTTAAGATAATATCTTCGCTTCAGAACGGTCTCGGCGGTATCAGTCAATACCTGGGGTTTTAAATCAGGTGCCATGTAATTCATTTCGTACTCTCATGATTGGATTAAATTTCGTACATTGTGAACAGCTCTCCAGCAAACGGAGCTGGTAGGGTATTCATATGATTCTGTTTTGCGGTGAAAAACAAATCTCAATCTTGTGTATACACCACATTAACCACACCTACAACAGTTTACTACAATATATAGTGTGTTTTTCTAAATAACATCACAAGATCAAGTTGATAAATTAATCGTAGGGAGAAAAACGGGTGTGTTGCAATAGACTTTCGAGATCACTATCAAAATCTGTGCCTGCGGTCAGAAATCAGCAACTTTTTTTATTAACCGCATCAATGTGACAGGGTAGCCCTTTGGTCGAGTACTCAACTCAGGGGCAATCTAAACAGTGACCAACACATTCCACGACTATCTGAAAAGCGGGTATCCTCCTGATCAAGGGGGAGCAACGCCAATACTTCTGAGGTGAACAATATTCTGACGGGCGATTTCTACCAATCGGAGATCGTCAGCCTGGTATCCCTCGGGCCGCTGGGCAATCTCCAGAGTACCAGAGTCGATTACCTGCTGGAAATAGGCAATGGCCTGCGGATAGTTCTCTTCTTTTTCGTAAACAACACCGAGATTTATCAGCGCATAAGGATTCGAAGGATCCAGGGTTAACGCCTCCTGAAAATAGTGTTTTGCTTCCTGCAACCGGTCATCCATGAGATGCTCAAAACCGGCGTCAGACAACAGGGCCGCATGTTTTTTATTACCACCCGGATCAGTATCCTTCTTGATCGTAGCACCACTGTTTTGCTCAAACTGAATTTCTTTCTCTTCAGTTACCCTGGCCATCTCGGAGGGATTCTTGATGATTCTCGGCGTAATGAAGATGAACATGTTCGTGCTATTGGTCGTGGTGGTATTAGTTTTGAATAACCAGCCAAGCACAGGAATGTCACCAAGCAGTGGCACCTTCCATTCGGTTCTGGTCGAGTCCTGACCAATGATCCCACCGATAACCACAGTTTCACTATCGCCTACAATCACGGTGGTGTTTGCGGTTCGCTTAAAGGTCGTTGGTGTGATGTTGTCCGGTAGACTTTTCAGCTTGGTAACCTCAGTCTCTATCTCAAGTCTCAGTGAGTCACCCTGACTGATGTGAGGGGTGATGCTAAGTTTTGTGGCGATATCACGATACTCATACTGGGTATAATCCTGTTGTGAGGAGGTCGTATTCTGGCTGGTAACATAGGGGATATTCTCACCGACTGATATTTCCGCCTTCTTATTATCGGTGGTAAGAATCTGCGGTGTAGAGATGATATTGACATCACTGTCTGTTTTGTAGGCACGAAGGATTGCCGCAATACTTGGAAAACTAACTCCACCGATCTCTATCCCCTCCTTGAGTACCCCCAGTGAGAAACCAAGTGGCAGTGCCGGAGTATCAGAGTCGGTTACATTGTTCAGGCTACTAAACCCATCGCTACCACTAAAACCGCCGAACACAACTCCAGTGTCACTCTCATACCCACCGCTAGTTATCCACTGCACACCAACATCAAACGTTTTGTCGGCATCTATTTCCATAATGAGCGCCTCGAGATAGATCATTTTTCGTGGGATATCCAGTTTCTCGATGACCTTCTCAAGGATAACGTAATCTTCACGAGGTGCGGTGATAACCAGGGCATTTGTTTCCTGATCTGCAAGTATCGATACATCAGCCGAAATGGCGGTCCGATTATCCACAGGTTCTGTTGACTGTTCCTCTCGAGGCAACTCGTTCAGGACTTTGGCTAGTTCCTTGGCAGTCGCATTCTGCAGATAATATACATGGATATTCCCCTCTCCTTGTGCAGGTGGTTGGTCAAGCTCTGCAATTAGTTCCTCCAGGGTTGCGTAGTCATCTTTATCAGCCATGATGACCAGCGTATTGGTTCTCTCATACGGCACAATGACAACTTTCCGGTCTGTTTGCACATCCCCGTTAGCCTGCGGGAGCTGGCTAGTTTGGCCATAGAGCTCTTTGAGAATAGCCGATACGTTGGTAACATTAGCATGTTTGATCGGCACCAGTATCAGTTCCTGGCGCGATGCTTTCACATCAAGAGCATTGATGATCTCCAACAACCGCTTGATATTGGATTCAGTCTCGGTAATGATCAGCATCCCTGATGGAGTATGGGGTACTAATACCGAGGATTGTGAAACCAGTGGCTGCAGAATTTGTTGCATCTCTGCCGGTCTATTATGGTTCAGTGGTACCAGTCTCGTCACCACTCGATCACTGGGTTGTGCACCACTATCCCCGAAACCCATTGTATCAACATTTTGAGTCCTGGCCGTTGCCCGTGGTACAATTTTGGTAACTTCACCGGTTGGTACCGTTGTGTAACCATGCACCTCAAGGACTGACTCAAAAACCCGGTAGGCATCCTGCTCTGATATTCTTGTTGGTGAGATGATCGTTACACTTCCCTGGACCGCCGGATCAACGATGAAATTTCTCCCTGTTAGTTCACTGATGAATTTGATGAACAGGTTGATATCAACGTTATCGAAGTCAATGGTTATTGAGCGATCCGAAACGTTGGGTGGGGTCTCTTTGACACGCTCTGCAAACCCGGTATTTGCGACCATATAAACGTGCACTATAAGAAACAGTAAAAATAACCTGGTCCACTTGATTACATTTTCTCTCATTTTCATCATCCTTCCCATCTCAGCCTCATACCACGCTTACTCAACAATAACTTTGCCGCGAAAATCCACGGGTGCTGCCGATTGCTGTCCCACTGGCTGCTGCTGTCCTTTTACTCTCGGTGTACCATCATCAGGAATCGAATCACGAGATGCGGATTCGATACGCTGAACCGCCTGAGGATTTCTCGCCACCGGATTATCTACCATCACTGCAGCAGGGGATACTGGTACGACTGGTTTCTTAACTGCTTGATTTCCCTGGTGCTGATAGATCGTGTGGCTGCGTCCATTGAATTCTATCACAACATATCTCCGAGTAATTTCCTTAATTGAAGCAGCCCCAAGCATATCATCAATCTGGTAAAATTTCTGTTTACCGCTTTGAAGATCAGTAAAAACCGCCCGCTTCCTACCTGGTGTCTGAGTATTTCCGGCTAGTATCGTTCCTTTCAGTACAAACCGCTGAACAATCTGCCCAATCTCATCCCCTTCACGGTTCAGCTCTCGTGCCGTCAGAGAGCCTTGACTTACTTTAAAAACATTTCTTTCCACAATCTGATTGAAATCCCGGCTGCGTAACTGATTCTGACCTGCCAGACTCCCGATATCAGCGATCTGTTCCGCTTCATCTGCGCTCCCAACCGTGCGATCCAGTAATCGATCAGTAAAAGAGCCATAGAAAAACTCAACCGACAGTGCTGCCAAACCGATGATCAGTATGGTAACAAGGAAATATCTCACAGTAAAAATTCGCCCCACCACCTTCAATTTATCTCTATTGCGTTTTCGTCTACCGCAACAACTGCCGTTTTCAATATCACATCCAGTAGCATCATTTTATCGTCATTTTTATTCCGGTAGATACTGATATCTCTAATCGTTATTTTGCGATCAGAGTACTCAATCGCCAGCAGCAGAGATACAAGTTGACTCAGGCTGACACGCTCCAGGTTCATCGTGACAGTCGATTCCAGGATTCCATCATCGATGGTCCGCTGCCCAGGTTTCATTGCAGATACCTGTGTTCTCAGTTGATTTACCGTGGCAGCCTCCTCTAAAAAGGTGAACAGGCTGAAGCCTTCGGTCTCTTCTTCGATCTGGCGAACAAATTCATCCTGTCGGGACTGCAATTGCTGAAACTCACGACTGAGCTGTTCTACCTGCTCAAACCGTGCGTTTTGGGTATAGATCTGTGATTTCAAGCCACTGCGGTAATCGAGATACGGCTGGAGCAGTAACCCGTGGAGTAGCATAGCACAAACAATGATCACTCCCATCAGCACCAGCAGCCGCTCTCTGCTGCTCAGTTTATCCCAATAACGCTCAATCATTTTCTGATTAACTCACGACGCGACTGTTGTCTCGGCAAACTATTTATCTTCATATTTCCAATTCCAATTCGAACCTGATGGTATCCGTCAAATCATCGGCATTGGCCGATTGAATCCTTACCGATTGAAAATAAACTGCCCGTTCGAGCAAAGAGAGTATCCTATCGACACTGGCAAAGGTATCAGTAAAACCCTGCAGTTGAATTTTTTTGCGATCGTACCCGAAACTTACCAGCGTAACCGGCAAATCAGCCGGAATTCTTACTGAGATCTCGTGGAGCATATCGACCGCCTTTCTTCCGGACTCATTGCCAACAGCGGCAGCCTCAATAATTCTGAGTTTCGCAACTTCACGATTCAACTGCTCCCACTGAGTCTGGTTCCCGTCATCATCGGGCAAATCGAGATCCTGGTAAATCAATGAAAGCTTTTTTTCCGTTCCCTTTAAGAAGCGGTTGAGTTTTACATAATCAACCCCCGCCAGGATCACACTCAAACCGAGAACAACCATAGCTGCAACCTTTGCAAACGGTCGCATTTTCTCAGAAAGCCAGACACGTTTTCGGCTGGTTGCAGACGTTCTTCTGGCAAAATTAACACCAAAACAATCACCAGCCGCCCGACTTATCACAGAACTCACGGGTGAAATCCTATTTCCATCTACTGGTATCCGGTTAGGTCGAGCAGGCAGAGAAGAAGAGGCGATGATGCTGACCCCGGCAATTCCAGCATGTTTTGCTATCTGTGGCCACTGCTCCTGAACGGAGATGTTGCCAGCCAACGCAAAACAATGCGTGAGTTCGTTCAGCCCTTTACTGCATTGCGGGTGCTGCAGGGTTGTTCTTAAAATGCTCCCCAGTGACTTAGCAAGATTTTGCTCGTCGAACCGCGCCGAACGGGCAAACAGCAGACTTCCTCCCCCGGTGATGAAAATTCCAGCGTGTATCGTATCAATGGCAAGGCTCACCTGGTTTACACCATTGGCTCTCTGAGCTTCTCGCTGTGCCAGTCCCGACAACTCGGGAAAACCAGTCACCGTTATTGTTTCCAGGGTAAAAAGATACTTTTCGGCGAGCAGGTGAAGCTCATCAATGAATCGTTTTTTCACAAGGATCATCAAAATTTTTGTTTCCTGACCATCGTATTCATGAAATAACGGAGTGTAATAATAGTCTTCCAGATCAAAAGAAACGCGATCCTGCAACTCAAGGGGAATCAGGGCGTGGAGCTGCTTTATATCTGCAAATGGCAAACTGAGCAGCCGAAAGAAAAAATGGTGTACTCCCAGCATCACAAACAGCGACCCCGAGCGGTTGAATCCGCTCAGAGATTCTTCGATTACGCTGATGGAATTATCCGCTGAATCATCAATGTCGATGGTACGCTGATTGCGCAAATCGAAGGCCTCATCAAACCCGAGACCCTGTATACTACTAACCGTATGCTCAGAAACATCAATTATCGTAATCTGCTGCTCTGCCACGTCTACATCACCTTTCTATAATTAACGCTAATCCTACCGGGGGTTCGTTCTACATATAGAGTAATCTTTGCCTGTATGCCATCCTTTTCAGCACGTGATACAATCTTGAAAGCGTTGCTTCTGGTCGTGATCAATCGTGGGTCTATTACCACCCGGGACGGCCAGCCAGGCAAATCGCGATACCAGTCTTTACGTCTAAGCTCAGCAATGTTTTGCTGAGCGTTACGGTAACGCTCAAAGGATTCCAACAGGTCATCATTCAAAAGCCCTCCTGCCAGAGCGTTCACTATTTTCAACGGAGCAGTATTAATGTTGATCCGGGAATCATTCCCGAATACGGTAAGATATCGAGACAGTCCATCGTTTGACTCATTGCCAAAATCAAGATTACGGTCGATCGCTTTAACATGCTGATACTCAGAAGGCAAAATCATCGGTCCATTGCGGGGTATATACGGATCTGGCAACGACTGGTAATAGAACTTTTCTGCACCATCCCCACGAACCGTATCATCCGTATCAATCCAATCTGCAACACTATCGATCAGCTGAGTTGGTTGTCTCTCCTCCCTGATAAGGAAATTATAATCTTTCAGTAGTTGAAAAAGCGCTGAAGTAATGCCTGCATTTTCCACTATACTGTTCAGAGGGAGTCTCCCCGAAAGATCCTCGATGCGAATTTCCACACGATGATTGTCAATTTCCAGTATTCCCTTATCAGCACCAATTGTTGCCCAGCGATCTAGTAGGGAATCGTAATTGTTTTCTGCCAGGTCTTTAAGCAGCAGGCCATGCGCAATCGCAATACCAGATTCTACGGCAGTTAAGAGATTGAGACGTGTTCGTTCTCTTTCAACCACTGTGATAACGCCGATATTTTTCCTGCTCATGCTGATGACCGCCACACTCATCACGCCGATGATCAGGATTACCGTGAGTAAAGCGATCCCTCTAACAGAACGAATTATACCGCAATTATGAGCTGACTGATTGGTTCGAACCATAGCGGTTGGGTGATAAATGTATCTCTTTTTCAACATATCGACGATCGTCCGGACGATTTTTCGAGCTGATTTCGACCTTGATAATTATCGATCGAGGAAATCGACTTCCCGGTGATCCACCGGTTGCGTGACGATTCAAGAACGTTCTGGAATCCCACTTCTGATGAATCTTTCCACTCTGGTCAACAAACGCTACCTCAAAGCTCCGTAATGATGTGATGAGCTCAAATGATTCGGTTATATCCTTAGTTGGTGGGGATACTGTCAGATTACCCGCCGGAGGTACAAATTCCGTTCGTAGTAAAGTAAAACCATCGCTACCCTGCTCGGCTCTGAACTGGTAACTGACTACGCAGATATCAATAACTGGATAGCGATCCCTTTGGAGGTTTATGTGCGAACTGGTGACAAAACTGAGCAATGGTCGATTCTCTCCAGCAGTTTCATCACTCAATAATACTCCGTCGGCTCCGGTGTACAGTCCGCTGATATCAAAGGCAATCTGGGAAAAAAGCATTTCAATACGCAGCAGTTCATCAACCTCTTGCTCAAAATCTGCTGCGGTATATACTACTGATCTTTCAAGCAGTACAAGCGCTGATATGGCCACGGAAAAAGCAGCAATTGCCAGAAGTACCTCGAGGAGTGTGAAACCATTTGCTTTCATGACATCTCGCCAATTATTCAAGCGCAGCTTCATTGAAGACAGCGTGCTGGAGTTTAAGACGGGTCTTGTCACCCGGTGCGAATATCGTAATTTCTAACATGCTCACATAGTCGCGTATCGTATCAAGCTCTTCCAACCCCACTCTGGTAAACGAAACCTTCTTTACCAGGTATCGGTAGCCAGCATAATTCGGCCCAAAATCTCCTGCTTCCTCTGTCTCCAGAGATTGCGGATTACCCCTCAATTCACTCAATTTCTGCTCCGCTAAATGGGCCAGTAAAAATTCTGATCTCACACTTTCAAAGCCCGCCAGGTTCTGGCGCTGACTGGCCAACAGGGTTACCGCAGCAATTGCCAGAATGGAAACGGCAACAAGCACCTCAAGCAGGGTGAACGCTTTGTGATTCGCCAGGAAATTAAATGGGTACCTCTTTATCATGATCCGGTGAGTAAAGAAAAGTGGTCGGAGGGCCTACTTTTTTTCGGATAGACCAGACTGCTCATGCTAAACACTTTAGAGATCAGAGAGGATGCATTTTTACCATCATCGAAATTAATAATGGTATGATTCATTCTGCCTCTTGGATTAACCCAGAGTGAAACCGAATTTTCCCCGTTCATTTGTTGGTAGCCGTACCAAATGGACGAGATCTGTACACTTGATGGAAGTTGTAGTCTGCTCCCATCCTTTTCATCTCTGTGACTCACTCCTTGTCGGCCACCATTGCAATAATAGCTCAGTTTCCCTTCCGATATCGAAATTTCCATGAGACAACCATGTTCCGACAACTGAGCATCGAGTTTCATTCGATCAATCATCTGAGCGACAAGCAGTGTTGAACGATCAAGCTCGCTTACCAACAAGTTTGACCTGAGCTGAGGAATACTCAAGGAAATAAACAACACACCGATCACCATGACAACCAGCAATTCCAAAAGAGTAAATCCGCTTTTATCCCCAAGGGATGATGTGCGGACGTCTGGATTTTTTTCGGTACACAAAGTGATTGGAAAACTGCTCATTCAAGTTCCCAGTTGTTGATATCAGCGTCAACGCCCTCCCCTCCCGGTCTGCCATCGCCCCCCAGTGAACTGAGATCATAACTACCGTGCACTCCGGGGCTTTTATAGATAAACGGATTACCCCAAGGATCTTTAGGAACCTTCCCCTTCACCAGATAGCCTCCCTTGCGCCACTTCTCAGGGATTTTACCCGTAGTCGGTTTACTGGCAAGGGCCGCAAGCCCCTGTTCGGTTGTAGGATACATCGAGTTGTCAAGTCTATAGAGACCGAGTGCCGTTTCAAGAAGTCCTATCTGTACTTCTGCCTTCGCTTGTCGTGCTTCATCGGGTCTACCTAGAATTCGCGGCCCAATATAGCCTGCCAGGATACTGAGTATCACCACAACGACCAGGAGTTCCAGCAAGGTAAACCCAGAACACCTGAAGATTGGATTAACGAATTTACTGTCAACTGATTCTGTCCTGCCGCTCTTATGCGGATCATTGGTTTTCATCTGATGTAATCCCTGCTCGTTTTATTCCTCTCCCTGCCACTGGCGGGGAAAATAATTCTGCCCTAGCCGACGATTCGGCTCATTTCAAAGATCGGCAATAATATTGATAATACGATGAAGCAAACAATCGTTCCCATAATGATAATCATTACCGGTTCGATAAGGTTGATCATCGTTCGAATAGACGCTTCGGCTTCACGAAGCTCTGCCTGATAAATCGTATTCAGCATATCTTCAAGTTTGCCGGTTGACTCACCAACTGAGACCATTTGGATAAACAACGGTGTAAACCATGGTGAAGCGGAAAATGCTTCCGCCATCCCCTTGCCCCGCTCCATAGCTTCTATTGCCTTCTCAATATCATTTATAATCAGTCGGTTATCAGTGATTTCTTTGGCAATACTTAAGCTGTCCAACAATGGTACTCCGCCTCGCATCAAATTTTCAAGCGCGTGAGCGAATCGTGCCATTGTACTTTTGAGAATGATTCTGCCAATGACCGGTATTCGAGTTTTAAAATAATCAAATATCGCACCGGTTTGAGCATGATTTCTGCCGATCGTAACCAAAAGAGCCAGAGCACCTACCATGATAATAGTGAGCCACCAATAGTTCTGGAAATAACTACTGATACTGATCAAGAGCTGCGTGGGAAGCGGGAGTGACTTTTCCACATCACTGAACAGGTTCACAATATCTGGGACGATAAAGCTTAGAAGAACCCAGACTACACCAATGGAAAAGAGTGCCATGAAGAGAGGGTATGAGAGTGCGGATCGTATCCGCCCCTTTAGCTCTTCTCTGTGCTCCTGGTAATCTGCCAATCGCTTCATCACCATCCCCAAAGCTCCAGAAAACTCACCGGCCCTCACCATGTTGACGTAAAGCTGATTGAAACAGCGTGGATGTTTTGCAAGAGTCAGTGATAAGGGTAAACCATCCGATACTCCTTCACGAACTCCTGCCAGTATCTGTTTCAGTTTCTGGTTTGATGATTGTTCAATGATAGATTCGAGTGTTGCATCGAGAGGAACACCCGCACCGAGCAGGGTTGCGAGTTGTCGGGTCAGGATGGCTATTTCTGCAGTACTGACAGGTCTGAATCCCGGCAGATTGGTCTTACCACTAGCCAGCGCACCATCCCGATAATCCTGAACCCGCTCCAGGAGTGTTGGATATTTTCCGCCTGCTCGTAATTTCATACGAGCAGCAGCGTCACTGTCGGCATCAATCAGACCACTGATTTTTTTGCCATCTCGAAGAAGAGCCTTGTATTGATAAATTGGCATTTACTCAACCAGCACAATAAGGTGGATCATGGGCACCGTGCATCAAATTACTTGGGAACAAAGAGAAAAGCAAAAAAAACAAGTCATCTGTTTCTGTGGAGTTCCCACCCCTCACATTTGAATGTGCATTCCCTTTATCATCCTGACAATCATTATTATTATTATCATCAGTCCCATTGCCCGATGCACACACCCAGGGCAGGGAAAACATATAAACATAAGTCTCAGGAGGTTCCTATGGCTTCATATAAATCAATCACTGCAGCAGAGGCCCATCAGCTAGTCGCTGATGGCAACGGACTGCTCGTCTGCGC
>QZLB01000172.1 GCA_004796425.1 Desulfobulbaceae bacterium
GAGTGCCTGGCGCGCGATCGCCAGTTGATCCGTGTCCCAATTCGGCGCCTCGAACGGGCCCTTGCCGCCGCCGCTGATTTCGATCTGGTCCTGCGCCGCGTGGGCCTTGGCCAGGTCATCGGGATCGCCGGCATTGTAGGAGGTGCGGACGGTTACGTACGCAAAGCGCGTGCCGACCGTATCTTCGGTCAGCTTGTAATTTCCCGGTTTCGCTTCAACGAAGCAGTAATGATCCTGATTCACCACATGCATCGACATATAGCGGCCGCCGATCTCCGGCAGTGTGATGGTCACCGGCCTGGACAGGTCCAGCACCGTGGCGGAGTAGAGCGTATCCTGGTTCATGCGGACCACGGGCTGATTGTCTGGTGTTGTGGGCTCGCGCAGGTGCACGAACGTGCCGAAGGTTACGCCCACCATCTCCATGTTGGCGCGGATCATGTGATCCGATTCGGCCCGTACGAAGTTGGCTACCGTGACTGGTGTCTTGCTCACCTCTGCGAGAGCGGATGAACCGCATGCCAACAGGGCAAGGGTGGCGACGGTTGCAGTAATAACCGCTTTCATTGTTGTCCTCTCTTTTTCAACTGAATTGTTCTTAATAATCCGTTTTTTAGGTTCGTCGATGTTTGCCTTGCCACCGCCGATCACGGGGGCTCGACGTTTATCATGTACAACGGCGTCGAAAATGGTGCATAACACCTCATTTGTCCGGCCCGTCGCCGCCTGGTGCTATACGTTGGCCAGTGCAACGGGCATAAGGCCCGCAAGGCTGAGGCCACCTGATCGCGGCCACAGCCCTTGCGGCTTTTTTATAGATGAATCATCTTCTAGTCAATAATGCTGAACTCGGAGGTACTCACTTCCTGGTCGTCGGGATTCTTGATGTCGAACACAACCTTGTGCAACTGGCCTGGGGTAAATTTGAATTTACCTTGGTCAGCATATTCTTCATTCACGGGCAGACCTTCATCACGGCCGATATCGAACGTTTCGTGAGCTGTAAAAGAACCATATACAGTCGCGGTAATGTCCATTTCGCCTACCTTTTCATCGTTGATGAAGAACTCGACGGTGGAGGGACCGTTCAATTTTTGCTCTTTCATGGTATGTTTCAAGGTGAGTTTAATATCACCGTGGGGTATTTTCACATCACCGTCAAAATCGTGCCAGTACAGGCCAAGGGTGGAATAGCTGTACCTGAGTTTTCCGTCTTTGATAAACAGGGCCTGGCCGCCGATGTGCTCGCCCACCGCATAGATCACGCCCTCGGTAGTCTCGTCGGCCGTGATGTAGGCATTGATCTCGTAGTCGGTGGATTTGATCTCGGGCCCTGCCAGTTCGGGCACCCGGTAGACATTGGGCGTCAACTCCCAATGCCGTTTTGCTGCCTGCTGCGCATTGGATTCCGGTTGCAGCATTTTGCCCATTGAACCGCCAACGGGATACACGTTGTACTTCTCGGCCTCTTCCCAGAAGATTGCTTCCAGTTCCTTGACCTTTTCCGGGTACTGATTTGCCACATTCACCTGCTGTATCGGGTCTTCATTGATGTTGTACAATTCCCATTCGGTATTCAGGGGATCGAAGTTTGCCATGGCCGCGGGATCAACTGACCAGGGAACACGATAGGGTTTCCCGGAGAGGGTCCAGCCTTCATGATACAGTCCCATGAAGCCCAGCATTTCAAAATACTGGGTGGGGTGGTTTGTTTTGGCATCCGGATTGTTCCATGCATAGGTGAGCGATTTGCCCGGATACTCCTTTCGTTTCTGGCCGTTCACATAGTCGGGTGCGGGAACGCCGGTCACTTCCAGAATCGTGGGAACTAAATCAGTAACGTTCTGAAATTGTCTGCGCCATTCTCCTTTTGCCTTGATTGCTTTGGGGTACCGGATGGCCGTGGCGGACATGGTTCCGCCGAAATGGGAGGCCATCTGTTTGGTCCACTGGAACGGGGTCGATGAAGCATAGGCCCATGCCACCGAATAATGGTTGGCCATGTGCGGCCCGCCCCAGGCCTCCAATCCTCCGAACTCTTCAAGTTTCTCCAGTTGCTGTTCCATGCTCAGTGGCGGGAACGCGTTCTGCATCAACAGCTCGGAGAATGTTCCGGTGGGCGTTCCTTCCGCGGTGCAGCCGTTGTCCGCGGTCAGATAAATCACCAGGGTGTTGTCCAGCTCGCCCATGTCCTCGATATGGTCGATAACCCGTCCGATGTGATGGTCCACATGTTCCAGAAAAGCGGCATTGACCTCCATCTGCCGTGATAAATACCGTTTCCCCTCCTCGCTGAAGGAATCCCATTTGGGAATGGATTCGGGCCAGTCCACCATTTTGGCATCTTCGGGCACCAGGCCGAGCTTTTTCTGGCGTTCCAGTTGCTGGGTTCTGTAGGCATGCCAGCCGTCATCGAACTGGCCTTTGTATTTGTCTCGCCAATCTTTGGGTACCTGGATGGGGGCATGCACGGCACCTGGCGTGTAGTACATAAAGAATGGCGCATCCCGCAGGCCCTTCAAGTTGTCCAGCCACTTGATGGCCTGGTCCGCCATGCCCTGCGAGATATGAAATTGGGAGCCATCCGCATTGGTTTCCGGGGTCTCTATAGCGGTGGTGTTTTCATACAGCAAAGGATGAAACTGGTTGGTCTCTCCACCCAGGAACCCCCAGAAGTATTCAAAACCCCATATTCCTGTTGGCCAGCTTTTGAAAGGGCCAACGGGCGATGCTTCCTCCATGGGGGTATTGTGCCATTTTCCAAAGGCTGCGGTGGCGTAACCGTTATCGGTCAGGATTTTGGCAACTGATGGTGTTGTGTAATCGATCTGCGAATTGTATCCCGGATACCCGGTGGCAAACTCCGATATTATTCCGGTTCCAATCTGGTGAATATTGTAGCCGGTCAAGAGCGAGCCGCGGGTAGGGGAACTCACCGCAGCTACAGACATGTGCGTATAGCGGAGCCCTTCGTCACCGATTCGGTCGAAAGTGGGTGTGCGCATGACCCCGCCATAGGATGTTGCACTCGAATACCCGGCATCATCGAGCATAATGACCAGGACGTTGGGGGCACCCTCAGGGGCCTTTTTCTGGCCGACGAAATCGGGTTTGGAGTCTGCCAGTGTTTTACCCTGGACTCCTTTCCACTTCTCCAATGGATAGGGAATAGCATTATCCTGGGAGGGACCGGCCAGCCCTGTCAGAGGAGCCGTCAGTGTGAATACCATTCCAGTTATCACTGTTTTTTTCATACCATCAATTCTCCTGTTAAGTTTTCGGCCGTTTGATTACCAGCGGCCCCTTGATTACATCCATGACATATGATGCGGGAAGTTCATTTTCCAGCAAGGTCTCCATAACTTTGAGGTACCTGCGAATGTGTCTGAAAAAATTACGGTAGCCGGGGCAGAGATACTGCAATCCAGGCTGGTCATCGCAGCTCACGACAAAACGATGTTTGGGACACCCTCCCCGACAGGCGGCCAGTACATCGCAATCCTGGCATTGCCTCGGCAATGCGGTTTCCTTACACACACCAAAGCCGGATTGTTGAGATTTCTCGACCATGGCAAGCAGTGATTCCGTAGCGATGCTGCCGAGACGAAACTCTGGATAGACATTGTGATCGCAGGCGTAAACGTCGCCGTTGTGTTCCACCACCACAGACCTTCCACACTGTTGGGCGTGGATACAGACCGGAGACGGATTGCCGATCCAGGCATTGAGTGCCCACTCAAAGTTCATCACAAAGATGTTGCCCACATCGTTGCGAACCCAATCTTCGTAGATGGCTATCAGGAATTCTCCGTATTCTTCAGCCTCGACACTCCATGGGGTTACCCGGGTATTTGGTTCTTTCGTGGTGAGTGCGGCAGGACCGGCCAGATTCAACCCCCGATGTATGCTTTCGGGGTTGCACACACGTTCAACGACGGGTGCAAATTGCAGAAATTCAACCCCGGAATCTTTAAAAAACTGATAGACTTCCAGTGGATGATTTGCCGATTCCCGGGAAACACAAGCCAGCACATTGAATTGAACCTCATGCTTTTGGAGCAGGCGCAGTCCCTGCATAACCATGTCGAAGGTACCCTTTCCTCTTCTGTCATGGCGGTGGAGATCATGGATCTGTTGTGGTCCGTCAAGACTGATGCCAACCATGAAATCGTGTTCTTTCAGGAAGGTACACCATTGGTCCGTAAGCAGGGTACCATTGGTCTGGAGCGAGTTTTTGATGGTTTTTGTATTGCTGAAACGTCTTTGCAGTTCGATAACCCGCTCGAAGAATTCCACGCCCAACAAGGTCGGCTCACCACCCTGCCAAACGAATTCAACAACAGGTGTTGATTGTGATCTGGTGTAGTTTTCAATGAAGGCTTGGAGAACCGTGTCGTTCATCCGAAAACCACGCTTGTTGGAAAACAACGCCTGTTTCTCGAGATAGAAGCAGTAGTCACAGTTAAGGTTGCAGTCCGGACCTGCTGGTTTGGCCACGACATGGAGCGGAGGGCTCTGTGGATCCGGATTGCTGTTTCGAGAAAGAGACATGTATATTTCCTCTGCCAGATGACGACAAGTTATCCAAATAAATCTTTACGATCGACTATCTCGCGATTTAAAGATTACTGGTTAAAGTGCACCGAGTTCATCTACTGTTTTTTTTCTCCAGGTGTCAAGGCGGTGGTCCAGGCCGCCAGGTTCGTGGCAATGCCGGAGCGTGAAAAGGGGTGCGGCTAATTTGATCTTTTTCATTTTTTCTCCTTATTTTCTGACGAATACTACGTTGTATGTCTGCCCCAGAGCCGCCTGATAGTACACACCGGCCAGTGCATCCTGTCCGGGATAATAGAGGAGGTTGTAGGTGCAGCCCGGGTAGCCCTTGTCCTGCAGCTTGACGAACAGCTTGATCCGGCCTTCCTGGGTGCTGATTTGGTTTTCGGCTACATGGATTTCTCCGGGATTGAAATAGTGCACATTTGCGGCGCCTTGGGACGTGACATCTTCGACACGCAGGGTATAATTGCCGTCGATGCGGGCCCATTTTCCGGCAATGACGTTAAAATTCGCCGGTTGGGCCCCGGCGGCATCAGCGGCCATCTGCATTAAAGCCAGGCAGAAGACCATGATTGCCCACAGGGTTATTCTTTTTGGTTTCATGAACGCAGCCATTACCAGACGAGTACTTCTTCTATGGGGTATCATGTTTTACTCCCTTTTTTTGAATGGTAGAGAACTATTGCATCAAACCGCGTATCTGGTTTAATCACTGACCACGTTTTTGAGCCCTTTTATTGTGCTTTGTAGCGATTGATCTGACCGGAGTTTTTGCTCACAAGCGGTTATAAGCTCCAGGATCTCAGCTTCTAAGCTTGCAATCAGCTCCTGATAATCGTTTTGTATCCGGTCGTTTCGCTTGATGTCTAGATCTGTTCCATTGTAGTTTGCCAGCACCTCTGTACATTTCTGATAATCATGGCAAATGACCTGAAAGGACTGGTCAGTCAGGTATAACTGGCGGATCTCATCCATGTTATCAGGGAAACGCTGCATAATCATGAAGAGGCCTGAATGGATTGTCGACATTTTTTCTTTTAACCGGAATCTTTTCAGTTCATTGCTTTAATTTAATATGATTACATAAATACTGGTGTGAGAACACCTATTATAGGATATATTAACTCGCACTGACTGGTGTCTCGTTCTTGTTGGTTTTCTATCGTCGAAGTTTCAATTTCATCGGGCAAACATGATACATAAAGTAGCTGAGGAAGGGAATCCCTCCATTTTGGATACGGATAGTGAGTTTTCAGCTTCAGATATACACCAGCAGGTGGGAAGAATTCTGAGTTCTCAGGATTTTCATGCTTCAAAAGCACAACAAGCCTTTCTGCAATTTGTCGTGGACCATTACCTCTCTGGTGAGACGGACAAGCTAAGAGGATATACGATTGCAACGATAGTTTTCGGGCGCCGGGAGGATTTTGACCAGGCCACAGACCCTATTGTGAGTATCCACGCCAACAAGCTCAGGCGCGCACTTGAGCGCTATTATTTGACGTCTGGCATAAACGATCCAATCCACATCCAGATACCGAAAGGGACGTACATACCTCAATTTACGAGATCATATCGGGCAGGTGTTGAGCTACCTGTCAAAGTGCAGCCTGGAAAAAAAACCGAGAAAGAAGCATTTAAATCAGGTGATTGGCCAACGATTTTGGTTGCCCCATTTGAAAATCATACCGGTGACCCGAAAATGGCGTATCTTGGCGTTGGTATTGCCAATGAGATAGCCCTTGAAATAACCCGATACCAGGAAGTCCGGATGCTCTGGCAGGGAGCACAAGAAAGAAAAATTGGCCCTGATAACGCTCCCTGTACGCGATTTTTGCTCGAGGGATGCATCAAGAAGGACCACAATGTCTTGAAGGTGCTTGTCAACCTGATTGACAGGGAAAAAAGTCAGTATATCTGGGGGGACTCACTAAAGACCGCTTTTAATCCGAATGAATTAATCTCGTTTGAAGAGCGGGTTGCCCACACTGTCGTCAGTCAGCTTTCATGTGAAGAAGGGATCTTTACCAAGACCCTGCTGCCCGAAATAACGCGAAAAGCACCAGATGAGCTCTCTACTTATCAGGCTTTGCTGCTCTACTATCACTTTCAAAACAAATTCTCAATAGAGACCTACATGGAGGCGTATAGGGCATTGCGGCAGGTCTGTAACAGTGCTCAAAGCTGTGGCTTGGCATGGAGCATGCTCGCCCGTGTATATTCGGTCAATTACAGTCTGGAATTGCTGGAACTTGAGACGCCCCTGGATGAGGCAGACGCTTTTGCCCAAAAAGGAGTGCTTCTTGATCCTGCGAACCAGAGAGTTCGAATGATAAAAGCATATATTCATTTACTCAAAGATGAGCTGTCTGAAGGGGTGAATGAAATCGAGTATGCGCTGCAGCTGAGTCCAGGCACTCTGATATCTCAAGAAAATGTTGGTTATCTCTTAACGCTTCTGGGTGATTGGCAGCGGGGTCCCACATTAATACAAAATGCAATCGAACAAAATCCCTACTATGATAGTATTACCCGTCATGCCTTATGGGTTAACTGGATTCGGCAGGGAGAATATGAACAGGCCTATAATGAATCACAACATTTCAGGACACCGACACTCTTCTGGGAACCACTGATGAAAGCATCCGTATTGGGCCTGCTTGGCAGAGTCGATGAAGGGGTGCAGGCAGCTGAGGAGCTATTGAAATGTAAGCCCGATTTTGCAGTTCAGGGACGCAGGCTCATTCGATACTATATAAAATTTGATGACATAGTCGACCGCATGGTTAGGGGTCTCAAGGCCGTGCAAATCGATGTACAATAGACTCCCGCCACCATTTCATCTTTTTGTTCTGCTTGGTTGAGTTTCCGGATGCTGAAAGGTCTTGTCTCTGTAGGGTCTGAAAACCGCTGTTCCGGTCAAGGCTCACTGACATCCCGGTACCGTTATCTCCTGCCGCTTTAC
>QZLB01000039.1 GCA_004796425.1 Desulfobulbaceae bacterium
ACAGTCCGAAAAACGATGAGTTCACCAGTTGCAGGAGTTTTGCCGTCATGGCAATGTCCTTTTCGATAATCTCTGCAACTTGATCAGCGGTAACTTCAGGATCTTTCAACGCCTCCTGCAGTTGTGAATAGACCGAGGGCAAGCTTGGCAACGAACCGATGGAGGAAACAAGCTCCTTCAAGTCTGAGTTTGCCATGATATCATGAAGCACTCCGGCGCGGGCCAACACATCTTTGAGATTGTCCGGCTCACACGGTTTGGCCAGGAACTGGTGAACAACATTTACGGTCCTTAGGATCGATTCTTCATCAGCCTGACCGGTCAACATGATCCTGATTGCCAGCGGAAATTTTGACTGAACTTCGGTGAGAAATTCAGCTCCATCCATGCCGGGCATCCGCATATCCGAAACTACCACATCAACCGGATCATCTTCCATCATCCCTAGCGCTTCCTTGCCGCTTTCCGCAAAATAAAATGAATATTCCTTTCGCATGGACCGAAGCATCCGTTTGATTCCCGAAAGGATATTCGGTTCATCATCAACGAACATTATGGCTTTTTTGCTCATAAATACTCTTCCTGTATGAGTTGACGATTATTACGCTTCACTCTGCATTCTGACCCTGATCGGTTCTTTCACTCCAACCTGTCTGGCAAAGTTTTTCAGACCCTGGAGAACCGGCCAGGTAATTTCCTGTCCCTTTGGCGCAAGCAGGGTTTCCTTAGCTGAAAGAATGTCTTCTTCAACGATCATGCCGACTGCCAAATCTTTTATCTGTATAGACAACACATCTGATATGGTTTTCTTCAACTTGTATTTACGCAGTTCGGCAACTACATCCGGATTATATACCTCACTTTCGTGCAACAGCTTCCTGATCACTTCGGGACGCTCAACTCCCTGGAAAAGCATCAGGTCATAATCAAAAACCGTTCTGAGAATCTGAGCTCCTAGATTGGTCTCTTCGTTTTCAAGATCTTCCGGATCAAAGCTGCAATAATCCCTGAATTGGTTTCTAATGATCGCAGCAACTCCTTCCAATCGCGGAATGCGCTCCAGCATGCGTGCCCCGTTTGCCGGATGCTCCTGGTACATCTCCACCTCTTCAGGTTCAAGGGTCACATTTGCATATACTTTATTGAGGATATCTGCCGGCAGGGTTACACAGCCAATCTGCGACATCAGGGCAGCGATTTCCAGCTGCCAGAGTTTCTGAACAGACAAGGCTTCACCGACATGCACCACCAGTGAACGGATCCTCAGACAGGAGCTGAAAGCCGTTGAGTTGGTAAAACTCATAAGCTCAGAGAGTACCTGAACACTGCCTTTCAATGTTTCATCAAGCAGTTCCTTTTCCGCTGTTAATAATTTGTATTGCCGCAAGGCAAGAGCCAGGGATGTGACCAGGACGGGGATGGGACAGGGTTTGTTGAGAAACCTGAAAATCTGACCTTTGTTCACAGCTTCTGTTGCAGTTTCCTGATCGGCATTGCCGGTAAGCATCATTCTTACCGTATCAGGATATTCTTCCTTGATTCTTGAGAGGAGTTCGACACCATCCATGCCAGGCATTCGCATATCCGAAACCACGACACTAAATGGCCCATCAGTCTTGAACTTTTCCAGTGCCTCCTGGCCACCCTCTGCAGTAACCACTTTGAAACGCTTCCGCAACTGGCGCCTCATCGAATCCAGGATATGCAGCTCATCATCGACAAACAGAATTTTATCCGACATTACCGATTGTAATTTTAATTTTCCAGTAGATCCCCGGCAGGAGTAGTCTGACGGGATTAATTTTCGCTTTACCCTACTTTTATTATGCGTAAATACTTTGTTTTATCCAGAAAAAAATTCACCCGCTTCAGCTTCTAAACCAATCATTGGTATCACTACCGGACCAAGCGTTCCGCGTTATTGCTTGATAATCGATCTGTCTTTCCATACAATTAAAGAAAGCGATGGTTTTAATACATTGGCATGTTAACCAGATCACCTCTTTATATAGACAAGATGAGTGACCAGAGCCTGAGATTGCCGGAACATGATATCTGAAATCGCCATATTGCTGATTGAAGACAGCCAGGTAGAATCCAGGGTGTATTCAGAATATCTCCAGTCCTCTGACTTTATTCCTGCCAGGGTTCATATCGGTGAATCTCTTAGTGAGGGACTTCAGATACTTGAAGAGTTAAGTATTGACCTGGTATTGCTTGACCTTGGGCTCCCTGACAGCTCAGGATTGGAGTCACTATTATCAATCATTAAAAAATTCCCCTCCATTCCGGTCATCATTCTCACCAGTACCAGCGATCCGCAATTCAGTCTTGAATGTATCCAGGCCGGTGCACAGGACTATATTGTCAAAGGAAGTGGTGCCGAGGCGGTAATGCCTCGCATCTGCTACTACACCCTGGAACGTTTCAGGGCCCAGGAACGGGCCCGTAAATCGGATTACACCCTCAGGCTGGCCCTCGATTCGATCAACTCGCATATTGCCATCCTTGACTCCAGTGGCCTTATTTTGCATGTAAATAATGCCTGGGAGAAGTATGCCCGGGAGAATGGTGGCACCATGCAGGAAACCGGACCGGGAGTCAATTATTTTGAATTGTGCCGCTCTGTGATCGCCGAGAAAGAAGATGACTATGTTCGTAAATTCCTCACCGGGGTTGAATTAATACTCTCTGGCACTGAAGACTCGTACGAGATGGAGTATCCCTGCAGTAGTCCGGAGCAAAATCTCTGGTTTGTTTTAAAGATTTTTCGCCCCAGAGACGAAACTTCCAACCTATTGGTCGTCTCTCATGAAAACATCACCAGAAGAAAACTCGCTGAGTTGGGGGTGCTCAAAGAGCAGGCATATCTGCAGGGCATCATTGATACCTCACCCAACCTGATCTTTCTCAAGGATCAGAATGGGCGGTTTATCCTGGTTAACCAGGCTTTTGCTTCCATTTTCGATAAACCGCCCGCCTTTTTTTCCAACAAAACCATTGGTGAAATACTCGGTGATAAAGGTTGCCGGGTGCATTCAACCATATTTGAGGAGGCAGATGAGCAGATCCTGCAAAACAATGAGGCGGTGATTCTTGAAGATGAACGTATTACTGATCATAAAGAGATATCACGTCGATTTAGGACCATTAAAACACCACTTCTGGTCTCCGGGGGACAACATTGTCTGCTCGGTATTTCAACTGATATTACTGCTTATAAGACTGTTGAGGAGAATTTGAAACAAAGAGAAAAGGAAATCGCAGAGACCAACACTCTGCTGCAATCCATTCTCGATGTATCACCCAATTGTATCGTGCTGATCGATAAGTCACTCTATTGCCAATACGTAAACTGGCAGCCCAAGAACCTTTTTGGACTGCACCGTTCCAACCCGCTCGGTAGAAGATATGATGAGATATTTACCGAAGAGATCCACGAAACGCTGGCCTATCATTTTCAGCAGGCACTGGCAGGGAGAATTGTCGATTACGAGCTAGAAATACCGCGCGAGGATAACACGACAAATTTCTTTCACGCCATTCACGTCCCACGGTTGGTGGAAAATGAAGTTACCGGGTTTTTGGCTTTTTTTACCGATATCAGTGATCGTAAAAATTCCGAAAAAACGGTCAACCTGCTCAACTCGGCGATTGAGCAAGTGGATGAAAGTATCGTAATCACCGATACCGAAGGGTTCATTCAATACGTGAACCCCGCTTTTGAACAGATCACCGGCTATTCGACCAGTGAGTCCATTGGTCAGAATGTCAATATTCTTAAAAGCGGGAAACATGACACACCATTTTACCAGGAGCTCTGGAACACGCTGCTCGATGGTGATACCTGGACGGGCAGGATCATCAACCGCAAGAAAAACGGCTCACTTTTTACCGAGGATGCAACCATTTCACCGGTCAGGGATAGTAGCGGCAATACCATTTGCTATGTCGCAGTCAAGAGGGACATTTCCAATGTACTGCAGCTTGAGCAGCAGCTCAGACAGGCCCAGAAGATGGAATCGCTGGGCACCCTTGCTGGAGGCATCGCCCATGATTTCAACAACATACTTACTGCCATCATGGGTTTTACGGAGCTCAGTATCGCCCGGCTGGAACAGACCCACCCGATACTCCCCGACCTTGACGAGGTGTACAATGCTTCCATGAGGGCAAAGGACCTGGTCCACCAGATTCTCACTTTCAGCCGAAGAATAGATCAGACACTCCAACCCATTGATATCGCTCCGGTGCTCAAGGAAGCACTGAAGCTACTACGTTCAACCCTGCCTTCGACGATCAGCCTGAAAAGTAATATCGCCCGTCATGTCGGCAAGGTACTTGCCGACCCAACACAAATCCATCAGATTGTCATGAATCTCTGTACCAATGCGGCTCATGCGATGAATGAGTTTGGTGGTGAATTAACGGTATCACTGTCCACCGATGAAATAGCTGAAGAATCTGAACTGCCACACCCTGCCCTGACCCCAGGTACGTATCTGAAACTCACCGTCAAGGATACCGGCAAGGGAATACCCCAGGCAATCCTCCCCTATATCTTTGACCCGTATTTCACCACCAAGGATCAGGGTGAAGGGACCGGTCTCGGCCTGGCTGTCGTGCATGGTATCATCCAGGATTACAGTGGTATAATCTTCGTTGAATCCGAGCAGGAAAATGGTGCCCTGTTTACCATCATGCTTCCAGTGAGCGAGACGGATAGTATTGCTGAAAACGGTACCAAAAGCATAAGCGTCACCAAAGGAAATGGCGAGTTTATTCTCGTCGTCGATGATGAGAAAGCTATCACCCTTTTATGCAGTCGACTGCTGGAACAGATTGGTTATCGAGTACATGCCGAAAATAATAGCCTGGACGCGCTGAAATTTTTCACGGAACATGCAGACGAGGTTGACTTTGTTCTGAGCGACATGACCATGCCCCATCTCACCGGCGACCGTCTGCTTGCCGCGATTCTGGAAAAGAAACCCCAGATGCCGGCAATACTGATGAGTGGGAACGCCGCCCAGTTGCCAGAAATCCTTACCAACCGGGATCGAATTAAATTGATGGCAAAACCGGTTGAAAAGGCCATCCTATTCGAAATGATTCACTCGCTCCTGCATATGAATCCTGCACTCGGTTAATCATAAACCATTACAGAGATTACCAGCCGCTTACCGTCCGTCAATCTGACCTGGGGTCGGACTGCCGATTGCCGATCATCAGCAAGGCACCGCTGCAAAGGAGCATCACAACCAGTGCAGTAGACCAATACGCTGCATCAACTCCCCAGATATCCATGACTTTTCCAGAGACGGTCGCCCCGATAAAGACCCCAAGGCTCATGGCCAGACTGAAAACGCCCATCATCGCTCCGTGCCCATAATGGTTCTTTCCTTCAATAGATGCATAAGCTGAAAGAACTGGCCAGATAATAGCTTCCGCACACCCGAGCACACAGTATAGTACCAGCATCATGGTCAGGTTGGGGACCAGTGGAATCAAGGCGAGGCAGGAACAGATCCCAACACAACCACTAAACAATAGGAATCTTTTATCATAACGATCCGCCACCGTACCCGCAGGAATCTGCAGTATTGCATTAACCAGGGTCCTGCAGGCAATCACCATACCAATCTGCACGCCGGTCGCAGACATCCGCTCGTTCATTAGTAACGGTAGAAAGGCCATCGTCGGCACCATGATGATCATGGTTGCAAATCGGGCAATCAGGATTCCAAGTGTTCTCCGACTGCGAATCATCGCCACGAAATTGGCAAACATTGCCACCTTCCGCCCACCCTCCATTGAGGTGGCGGTAGGCATGGTGAAAATGACCAGAATACAGGCCAGAAAACTCAAAAGTGCCATGAGATAAAACACCGCAGAAAAACCCAGTGTGTCAGACACCAGTCCACCAATGATCGGTCCGCAACCAATTCCGCAAAAAATCGCTATGTTCAGATAACTCTGGTAACGAGCCTCAAACCCGGCAGGGGCTAAAATACTCATATAGGCCATACCGATGGGCACAATCATCGCAGAACCGACACCATGAAAAGCTCGCACCCCGATTAAATGCGACACATATGCAGCATGGGGGATAAGGAGCCCCACCAAGCCATAAATAAACAGGCCCGATATGAGAAATCCTTTTCTTCCCCACCGATCAGATAAACTTCCGACCAATGGCTGCAGGATCCCTCTACTTACTGAAAAGGCCGCGATAATCATACCAAGCGCAAACCCGTTGGCGCCGAGCGTAGTTGCAAATACGGGCATGACAGGAATGATGATGCCAATACCAAGCAAGGCAATGAATACTGAAAGCAGTAGGGTAATCAGGGTCTGACGAGGCATAATCGAGGCGCGCAGCCTGGTTTATCAATTCTGTCTAAGATGAAAGTTTCGATGATCAGATTTGCAGTTTGTTAAAAGAGTGTTTCAATAAGGGTACCTTTCAATTAATCGACCACTGTAATCGAAACAGGAATACCCGACCGTATAAATCGTTATATAAACATCAATTAAACCGAGAAATTACCCAGCGAACATAAAAACTAAACGAAAACAAAATCATCACCGGTTATGGTTAACTCATTCTTCCAACAATAGGTGCATTGCCTCATCTTAATTTTTATGAGGAAAAAGGAACCGAGGTGGGTGCAACTCGAATGGTAAATGAGGTGTTGTTCCTGCTAGAATTGTAAATACTGTGCTCAGTTTTAGGAAGACGAACTAAGGGACTGGCGCGCAGCGCCTCACCGTTTATTGGTAGAGCGCTGCGGTCTGGTAGATCAGGTTCTGAACTGCTCTGTCAGTTTTGCCGTATTAACCGCCATCTGTTTGATCTGCTCTGAAGAGTCGAGAATTGTACCGATTGCATCATTTGCCTCATTTGATGCATCAGTAACGGAATTCGCCATATCCGCAATTTCGTTGGCATATTGTGAGGCTTTCGAGACCTGCTCGTTGGAATACCCGAGCTTGTCAGAGGCCGAAGAGAGTGACTGAGCAACCTCTGAAACTGTTGCCGACTGCTGTTCAACTGCACTGGCAATGGTCGCAACTATTTCGCTATTTTCCCCCACAATCCCGGTAGCCTCAACAATTTCTGATATGGTGGTTCGGGTAACGGTCTGGACCTGGTCAATTCGTTTTTGAATCTCCGTTGCCGCGTCGGCGGTTTGATGTGCCAATTCCTTAATTTCGTTGGCTACGACAGCAAATCCTTTCCCTGCCTCACCGGCCCGCGCAGCCTCAATTGTAGCATTGAGGGCCAGTAGATTAACCTGCTCCGAAATATCTGCAATGGTTTCCGTTACATTAGAGATATCTTCACCGGCTTTACCAAGCTCCTGAACCTCCTGCTCAAGCTGCTCCATTTTCTGCCTGGTATTTTCAGTATTGATATGCGCCCGTCCTGAAGTCTCAGAGATCTCGGTGACAGTATCCGACAGCTCATCTACCGCCGATGACACGACCTGGATATTTCCGGCGGACTCTTCCAGAACACCTGAAATTTCAGTCATGTCACGATTCATATAGTTTGCAGACCGAAATACCCGCTGGGAAATCTCCTGAGCGGTTGCGGTTTTCTCACGAATGGTCTCAATAGAACTATGAATTTCCGTGGTGGCATCGCTTAGATCATGAGCATTTGACTGGATATTTTTGATGATCGACTGCAGCTTTTCAACAAACACGTTAAAAAAATGGGCGACTTTGCCCGGTTCATCGCTGGCATAAACTTTAAGTCGCCTGGTAAGATCGGCATCCCCTGAACTGATATTCTCCAGCCCGTCTGAGGCATTGGTTATCGATTTGCCAATCAGACCGGAAAGAAAGATCGCCCCTACTGCGGCCATCGCAATTACCACCGCTACGACGATCATCAGGATTATTGATATCCGTTTTAAGTCCGAAGCTGCTTTAGCCTCAAGGCGACTCACCAGTCCACTGGTGTCTATGCTTGATTCCTGATTTGCCGTCTGCTGAATTTCCTGAAGTGCCGTCTGGACTTCTTGAATAGAAGATACCTTAAAATCATTCAGGAAGAAAAGTGCGAGCAGGGTCATCATTACCCCAAAGGCGATGGTTGAGGGAATGACAAAACCTGAAATCTTCAGCCTGACTGACAAATCTTTTAGGAAGTTCAACATAGTAGCATCCTACTGAGTATTGGTTTGCTGGTTATCTATAATGTAAGTTCCAAATGTATGCGCTCACTACAATCTCTTCGATATAATTATCGTTTCCATTAATGAAATAATGACCTTATATCTGCGGTATCAGCAATACAGCAATGGTTTCAGACCAAAATCAAAGATCGTTGATTACGGTCTTTAGTTACTTCCTAACTATTTGAAAGACTTAATAATCGTTTCTTTATTAAGGATATATGAGGAATGAGCTACCTGTCAAATAATCTCGCTATGTTTTTGCTTTTGGCTCGCTTTTGAACGATTCAAAGTTTGCACCGATCCCTGATTGAGCGGATAAGTAACAAGTCTTATCGAAACCACAGAAAAAACTCGATTGAACCAGGAATCATGGTTAATTCTATGGTAAAAGAGCAGGTTTGCTCACAAGGCTGAACACCTTCTTATTGAACGATAATTTCAGGACCGATTTCCCATGAGATCCTTGATACATGCATTGATCAGCAAAAGCAGGCTGAGTTCGCTGGTGTTGCTCCTGCTGATACTTAGCGGTTGCAGTGGTAAGCTCCCCCCTGCGGACATGTCTCGTACCCTTTATCTGCCCATTTCGGAGTCTGTAGATGAAAACAAATTTATCCCATATTTTGAATCCTTTGGCACCGAAAGAGCCTATAACCGGATTGGTACACCGGTTGCTGCCGGAGATGGGGCGCAACCAGAGCAGGTTTTTGTCGATCCTTCACGACCTGCCATTTTCACGGAAAGACGACTGTTTTCAACCAGCAGAGGGTTTTATACAAACCTGATTCACCGGATCCATTTCAGTGAGATACCCACGTCGATTTTCCCATTTTACCTGGGAGCCGGAAAAAATATCGGGCTTTTTGTAATCGTTACCCTTAATAGTTCAGCAGAACCATTGCTCTATACCATCGTGCACACTTGTGGCTGTTATCTCGCGTTTATCCCGACAAGCTATCTCTGGCCGGAGGCCTTCCCCGCCTCATGGTCTCTCCAAACACAAGGGGTATATGGTGAAACGCTTCCCGGTCTGCTTGATCTACACAATCCACTGCTTACTGATTTTCGGGTTGGTCTGAAGATCAGAAATGAGACACACCGGGTGATGGATATTACCATTGAGCCCGAACAGAAACTACGCAGCAACCCCCATGTACCCATGCAAATAAAACCACTTGCCGCGCTTGAGAATCTGCAGGACCATGCTTCTGAACCGGTTTCTTTTTTCGAACAGAGCGGAGCCCGAAAGGATTATGTAAAAGAGAGTGGGAAAATGTGGGAGCGAATCCTGATGAGTTGGTGGGCGCTTGACTGGAGGATCGGGGAAGACAAGAGACTCGGCAAAGACGCCGCTGACGGACTCGTATTTTATACCAGCATCAAACCCTGGCAACGGGTAAACTCAGATATGAGAAATTTCTCCCGCTTCTTAAACTATTGGGGCTGGAAGCTTTGATGTTCAAGATGTGAGCTAATTATTCAAGACAGAGGTCCTACAAAATGAAAGTAATCATTGATTTATGCATTATTCCGCTCGGGGTCGGGGTATCAGTATCGGACTATATCGCGGCCTGTCACGATATTTTGGAAGATAAAAATTTACAGACAAACCTGCATGCCTATGGAACCAACATTGAAGGAGAGTGGGATACGGTAATGGCTGCGGTTAAGAAGTGTCACGAAAAGATTCACGAAATGGGTGCACCCAGAATCTCAACCCAAATCAAACTTGGTACTCGGACCGATCGTGAACAGACAATGTTGGATAAAATCAACAGCGTCACAACCAAACGTAAAAGCTCTGGCTGACAGACACCAAGGGACTGATGATCGACCTCAGATCACCCCCCTTAGCATCTAATCAGAAGTAGTAGTGTGTTATTTACAGAGTGCCGCATGTAAGGCGCGCTGGGCTATGGCAAATTCGTCTCGCTCAACGATAAACTGCATATTGGTCTGGCGTGTTGTTTGCGATACCGCCAGGATATTGATACCATCCTGGGCGAGCGACCCTGAGGCCTTGGCCATGATACCGGGTTGAGCGATATTTGAGCCAATGGCACAGACAATCGCCACCGGCCTGGCAGAAATTGTTTCAAACTTATCGGACAGTTCAGCCACCAGATGGGGGTTACAATCACTGTCAGTAATGATCAAATCAATGGTGTTGGCATTGGTCACTTTTGAGATGTAGGAGACATTGTGCTTCCTGAATATCTCCATGATTCTCATATCAAACCCGACCTCACCGACCATCCGTGTATCATGAACCTCCAGACAGGTCACAACATTGGACCCGGTTACGATCTCAACCGTTGAGTGCGGTGCGATAAAGTCTTTGGTGATCAGTGTTCCGGGATGATCGGGGTCAAAGGCGTTTTTAACCCGAATTGGAATAGAGGCGATCTCAAGAGGCTTTGAAGCCTTGGGGTGTATTGCTTCCATCCCCACATCCGCCAGCTGATCAGCTACATCGTAGTTGGTGTTGCAAACCGGGTGAACCTCCTGTTCTCCCACGGTGAGCGGATCGCCGGAACAAAGATGGTACTCTTTATGGATGATTGCCTCATCGGCATCCAGCAGCACCGCCACCTTTGAGAACGTTACCTCGGAATATCCCCGGTCAAACTCCCTCATGATCCCCTCGGTGCCTTTGGTGTAGCCGGTGGCGAAGCAGACTGATGAAAACGGATCAATTGAACTGAAACTGTCTTGAATCCTCCGATCAATTGTCAATTGTCTGCCATCATCCCAACCACTCAAATCGACAAATGTTGCCTCATATCCTCGATTCTGGATAATGTTTGCAGAATTGAAGGCACTGTGCATTTCACCCAGGGACGCAAGGAGCTCCCGGGCTGCCAATAACAGCTCTCCCCGCGATACATAACCAGAGGCCAGAACATTATCCATTGAGCGGAGAATATTAATTGCCTGGTCAATGCGATCCTCGATAAAATCATTGGCCGCCGGCAAGTCAAGGCCGGCCGAGACAAAACCCTCATTTAATTCAAATAGCCGATCCCGCAGTAAGAGCATTTTTTGCGGATAATTTTTCTGCTGTTCAAACAGTTCATAAATTCCTGGCTTCCCAGTTTTTTTATGCTCCAGCAGTTCATTGGTCACTCCGGCATAAGCCGACACCACATACACTCTGCCAAAAACGTCTGCTTCATTGCGAAGAATGATATTGTTAATTATCTCAGGGAAACGAGACATTGATGTCCCGCCAATTTTCTCAACACGTAAGTCTTTTCCATTCATCTGTTATTCCATGCCTATTAACAGCCTGAACCAGCAGAAATGCAGGTTAAAACTGACTGAAGTGATTTTCTGCAGCGATCGAGTCTCGCTACCAGCTAATCAGAAAAACGTTCTATTCATTATCTGTTGAAAACTGCTACCAGGTATTACTGGGGAGTTCACCATACAATTGTTGAGAAGAAAATTCCAGCTCTGAAAACCAATTTCGCCTTAAGGCGCTGGTGATTCTGCAGCAACCGATGCATCAAAGGACCAAAACAGATTGTCAGATCATCTGCTTCTCAATACCACTGACCAGCGGGAAGCTCAGGGTGAACGTGGTGCCAGCTCCGGGTTCGGAATCGACTTCAATATATCCCTGGTGAGCTTCCACGACCTCTTTTACAAGAGCCAAACCGAGTCCCGAACCACTGATATGACGGGTAGCCTTTCCTTTGACCCGATAGAAGCGATCGAAGATATGAGGTATATCCTCACTACTGATACCAATTCCCGAGTCCTGGAAATCTAAACTGACAAAGCCACCTGAAACCGCTACGTTGATCGCAACATTGCCACCATCAGGGGTGTATTTTACGGCGTTGGAAACAATATTCCCAATAGCCGTCCGGATATGATCATAATCGACATTGAACGACCACTCTACGTCGCTGGGAGTATAATTGATTGTTATGTTTTTTGCCTCGGCTTGCGGAAGTGCGACTTCGACGATTTCTTCAATGATCTGATGCCCGCGCACCGGTTCAAGATTGAAGACCACCGTACCACTCTCAATTTTTGACAAGTTCAACAGATTATCGATTAATCGCAACAGATCTTTGGTACGCACAGTCATCCTGCCGTGCAGCTTATTGCAAGAAAATTCGGCTTCATACTTACAATCAACCTGCAGGGCATAGATCATCTGCTCGATCGATGCCAGAGGGGATTTTAGTTCATGCGCCACCATCGCGACAAAATCGGATTTCATCCGATCTATTTCTTTGTTGGTGGAAATATCTTCAAAAGTGGTCACCGATCCCATGACATCTCCGGCAGAGGAAAGTACCGGTGCACAATGTGCGCGGAGAAACCTTCGCGACACACTGCCCGGCTGAAACTCACGTGAAACAACCGTGCCTCGACCGATGGCTTCATGAACCATGGCCAGCGCATTGTCATCTGAGATGGAATCTTCAAGCGGTTTGCCGATAACCGGATCTGTCTGAATCTCAAGCAATTTGATTGCCGCCGGATTATGGTGAACCACGACTGCGTCGGGATCGGTCACAATAACCGCTTCTACCATACAGGCAAAAACGGTATTCAATCGACTCTTCTCCTGTTGAATCGCAGCCAAACTCAGTGATTTTTCCTCTCTGAGTTTTTCCGCTTCTGTTTCGAGGGCCTGCTTTTCGACTGCCCGCTCAACGACAATTCGAATATAATCGGGGGTAAACGGTTTGCCTACAAAGTCGAAGGCGCCATGCTTCATGGCGGTTACCGCCTTTGAGACCGTAGCAAATCCCGTAACCACAATCACCTGGATCTGCGGTTCATGCTCTTTTATCCACTCAAGCACACCAAAGCCATCAATACCGGGCATCATCAAATCAAGCAAAACTACATCAAAGCCATCTTGCTTGATGCACTCTATCCCCTCTTCCCCACTCTCAGCTTTGGTAATGGTATAGCCTCGACCTGCAAGGGCTCGCTCCACGCCTTCGCGAATAACCTTTTCATCATCGACTATCAGAACTCTCACGTCACTCATCAGACCCTACTCCCAACCACCGTCCATAGCAACCACCGGCAGCCTGATTAAAAGCACCAACCGGTGGTTATCTGGAGGCAATTCCGGTTTACTTCAGCCAGCTCTGGATGCGCTCAAGCAACTCCTGAGGTTCCACCGGCTTCGGCATATAGTCTTCGGCTTCACTCTCAAGCATGTCACGATGCGTATAGGTACTGGTGGTGACCCGATCAGCGACTGCGGTCAGGAGAATGATTGGGATTTCTTTTGTCGCTCCATCACCTTTGAGTTTAGCGCAGGCTTCGTGACCGTTCATAACGGGCATCATCACATCAAGTACGATCAGATCAGGCTTCTTTTCCGCAACTGCTTCCAAACCTTCCTGGCCGTCATAGGCTACCCGGACATCATAACCACCGCTCTCAACGATCACTTTCACTGCTTCAACAAAATCAGGGTCATCATCAATCAGCAGGATTTCCTTTTTTTCTGCCATATTCTCCTCCATTAAAGTGATGCAGCATGTTGTAAATGGTTCCTTATTCAATTACCGGCCGCGGGAGTAATCCTGCGCCACCGATAATCTCATTTAGTTTCTCCTCCCACTCAATCGCCATCACGTGTACCCCGGCGATTCCCTCCATCTCCTTGAGCTCATGTATCTGCTCAATGCACATTTCTATTCCTTTTTCAGCTTGCTTTTCCTTGGGTTCATCAGCTATTCGCTTGATCACTGCTTCCGGTATATCAATACCGGCAACCATCCGATTCATGAATTTCGCCATACCCGCAGACTTTAAGGGGGTGACTCCTGCCAATATTTTTATCTTTTCGTGCAGGCCCTCTTTTTTTGCGTCCTCCATGTATTTGATAAAGGTTTCCATATTATAGATACACTGGGTTTGCACAAAATCAGCACCAGCATCGATTTTCAATTTCAGTCGCGGCACCCGAATGTCATACGGATCTGCAAACGGGTTCACTGCACAACCGATATAAAACTTCGGGGCCCCTTCAAGTTTCTCCCCAGACGGGAAGACCCCTTCATCACGCATGGTCTTAACCATGTGAATCAATTGCATGGAATCGATATCAAACACATTCTTGGCTTGAGGATCATCACCAAATTTCTGGTGATCACCAGACAAACACAGCAGGTTTCTCACCCCAAGCGCTGATGCACCCAGCAGATCTGACTGGAGTGCTATTCGGTTCCGATCACGCACGACCATCTGAATAAGCGGTTCCACACCGGTTTCCCTGACCAGCATACATCCGGCAAGTGAACTCATCCGCACTACAGAGGTCTGATTATCTGTCACATTGCAGGCATCCACATTGTCTTTTACATAGGCTGCCTTTTCCCTCACGACGTCGGGATCAGCCCCTCGCGGGGGACCGCATTCAGCAGTTACAGAGAAATGACCCGCAGACAGCACCCGTTCAAGATTGCTTCCTGATTTCATTATATCATATCCTCCCTGAGAATACGGCGCGGACCTCCATCACGGGAACTGTCCCAGCCTTTATAAGGTTTTATTTTTCCATAATTTTCCATTTGATCCAGAGACTTTAGTCGATCAATTATCAACTGCCAGCCGCACTTCACATCTTTGGAAATCTCACATTTCCCCTCCACAGATCCGCCGCAGGGTCCATGAAAAATCGACTTGGCACACCGAGTAACCGGGCAGATTCCACCAGTCAAATGCAGTACGCAATCACCACATCCCTGACATCGCTCCGTCCATTCTCCCTGGCGCTCGGTAACGCCAAGAAATCCAGTGTTGATACCTGGCAAGATTGGTGTTTTGGAAAATTTCTCAGCTAGAAACTGGATTCCTGCACCACAGGCAATTGACAATACGGCCTGATACTCCTCCAAGTAGGGCCGCATCAGCTCCAGGTATTCAGGATCGCACTGCCGTTCTAGACAGACTTCACGAATTTGCAGATTCTTCCCTTTTGCCTCGCGGGCTAGGCGCAGGGTTGATGAAAGCACCTGGACTTCTTTGTCACCACCGACCCTGCACACCGTTACACAGCCAAAACACCCGGCAACAATTATATTCTCGTAAGGCTCGAGCATCTCCAACAATTCTTCAATAGGTTTCGGGGTTCCGGTAATCATGATTCAACCTCCTGGACAGGTTGGGAGTTCCCACTCCTGGCTTTATTGATTGGGCTTTGCCCGATAGTGCTGATAATTTCGACAAACTCGTTTGCAAAGGCGGCAAATTTCGCTCCCTCTCCCGCACTCAGGTTATACATTCTGACCCGATCAGGACCAATTTCGATCTGCTCAAGAATCTGATACACCCGTTCTACCCGGGCACGAGCTCTTATATTGCCATTTACATAGTGACAATCACCCTCAAGGCAACCGACCACCATTACCCCATCTGCACCATTCTCAAACGCTTTGAGCAAGAGAGACTCATCGATCCTGCCAGTACAGGGCAGCATCACGATGCTAGTTTCCGGAGGATATGACCGTCTTTCCGAACCTGCCAGGTCCGCTGCGGTATACGCTCAGTGTTTGCAGGCAAAAACGATGATATTGGGTGAAAAATCACTCATTAGTCCCCTCCATTGACATTTGCATACGCTTTTTCGTTATATGATTGCAGTTTGGCTGCCAGATTTTTATCTTCGAACCTCCCCATGGAAATGACCTTTGCAGGACATTCTGCAACACAGATTCCACACCCCTGGCATAATGCCGGATTGATATAAGCGGTATGTTCCTCGTTAATCTCCGGCACCCCATAGGGACATGCCCGTACACACGTGAGACAGACTGCACAATTATCAGGTTCGACAGTTGAATACACCCCAGACAGTTTCAACTTTTTCTTGGATAAAATGGTCGTTGCCCGGGCCACCGCTGCCTGAGCCTGCGCTATGGTCTCGCTCACATTCTTTGGACCATGGGCGGTACCAGCCATGAACAATCCCTCACTGGGCAGATCGACCGGCCGAAGTTTGGCGTGAGCTTCAATAAAAAAGCCATGTTCATTTCTTGGAATTCTAAGCATTGAGGCTAGTTCCTCGGTGTCAACAGGAGTCATTCCTGTTGAGAGTACCAGGATATCAGGGGTAAATTCGATCTGATGATTAATTGAAGGATCCACTACAGAAATGGACAACTCATCCTGCGCTGCCTCAACTGCCGGTGGCGCGTTCGCTGGATCATACTGGATGAAATTGATCCCTGCCAGGCGGGCCTGCCGATAGTCAAGCTCCCCCAGTCCGTAGCATCTCATATCGCGATAGAGGACATCTACCCGGGCCTCGGGGTTGAGTTGTTTTAGTTTTAACCCGTTTTTGACTGCGTGGTTACAGCAGACCCGTGAGCAGTAATCCAGATGTTCCTCACACCGCGAACCGGCACATTGAATCATAACCACCGAGCGTAACTCCTGGGCTTGCGTTGGTTCATCGATCAGTAGCTGTTCAAAATCGGTCTGAGTGATGACTCGATCTAATTCGTTTAAACCATAGATGTCTGGCCGTGATTCAGTTGCTCCGGTTGCCAGCAGTATTGCGCCATGTTTAATAATCCGCGAGCCACCGGTCGGAGTGATGATCTCAGTCTCAAAAGAGCCGACAAAACCACCCTGATCAATAACCGCCGCATTGGTAAAAACCTTGATATTCTCATTACCAAGCACCTTCATCTCAAGGCTTTCAAGGAAGGGCGCAAAATCCTGGCCATCCCAACTTCTCTTCAAGTTTCTCACCTGTCCGCCAAGACGGGGTTGCTGCTCGACCAGATAGACACCAAAACCCTGATCAGCCGCCTCCAGTGCCGCACTCATCCCGGCAACACCACCACCGATCACTAACAGACTCGATTCCACGTCGAATTCCAATTCGGTCAACGGTTTTGCCTGGGCAGCGTTCGCCACCGCCATACGCATCAACCGTCGAGATTTTTCTGTGGCTTTTTCCGGTTCAGTCGGGTGTACCCAACTGCAGTGGTCCCGGATATTCGCCATATCAAAATAGTATTTATTCAAGCCGGCCTGCCTCAGGGTGGACATGAAGAGCGGCTCATGGGTTGTCGGCGAACAGGCCGCCACCACAACCCGGTTCAGTTGGTGCTCTTCAATGATATCTTTCATCTGCTCCTGGGAATCCTGGGAGCAGGTGTAGAGCGGCTTATCGGTATAAACGACCCCCGGCAGGGTTTGCGCATAGGCTTCCACGTCTTCAACATCAACGACCGAGGCGATATTGGAACCGCAGTGACAGACAAACACACCAATTCTCAGCTCTTCACCCGGCTCCTCAATTTTTTCTTGTGGCAGTGTTTCTTCAGAGAGCATCGTACCTCTTACTTTGGCCAGACTGGCAGATGCTGCTTGTGCCGCTCCCGATGCCTCACTTACCGTCTCTGGAATATCTTTGGGACCGTTAAAAGCACCGCTGACGTACACTCCGGGCCGCGAAGTGGCCAGTGGTGTAAAACCATCGGTGACCGCAAAGCCAAAACGATCCAGTTCGATATCAAGCTGCTCTGCCAGCCCTCTGGTTTTATCAGAGACCTGAATCCCAACCGAGAGTACAATCATCTCAAAAGTTTCTACCTGGCGCACTCCGTTTTGATCGATATAGCGAACTTCCAGATCATTGCTGATTGGGTCCTCAAAAACCCTGCTGATCATAGCCCGCTGGTATCGAATACCGTTTTCTTTGGCCCGTTCAACATAGTTGTCGAAGTTCTTGCCAAATGAGCGCATATCGATATAGAAGATGGTCGGTTCAATGTTGGCATCATGTTCACGGGCAATAAATGCTTCCTTGGTCGCATACATGCAGCACACTGAGGAGCAATAATCACGGTTGCATGACACATCCCGCGAGCCCACGCATTGGACCCAGGCCACCTTCCGGGGATGACTCCCATCGGAGGGCCGGGATACAGTTCCCGAGGTAGGACCAGAGGCGGAAAGTAACCGCTCAAACTCTATGGAAGTGACCACATTGGGATATTCCCCATAACCATATTCACCCCGAAGTTTTGCATCAAAAACTTCAATTCCCGGTGAGAATATGATCGAGCCGACCTCTATTTCCCGACTGGAGCCGAGCTGCTTGTAATCAATGGCTCCAACACCGCAGATCGTCTGGCAGGTACCACAGAAGTCGGTATTGAGTTTGACGCAGCTCTCTTCACTAATCACCGGTACACGTGGCACTGCCTGAGGGTAAAAAATGTTTACCGGTTTTCTCTGATCGAGCCCCTCATTAAATTCATTGAGCAACGGTTGGGGCTCTTTATCCGTGAGTTTATCAATTGCCAGAAAATCTGTCGGACAGACCGAGATACAGCTTCCGCACACCTGGCATGCATCAAGCTTGACTTCGACACCCTGGTCAGTGAGCTTCAAGGCAGATGGCCCCATTACTTTGTCACACATGATCGTGCAGAGACCACAACGGATACATCGTCCCCGATCTTCAGCATGTATTTTTTTCAAAACCTCTGATCGTGAGTGTAACGCCACTCCGAGACTCTTGTCACCATCGGGCACATCTTCTACTATAACCGCCTGGAATTTCTCCGGACAGGCCACATAGCAGGCACCACAGCCCGTACATTTATCCTGAATGATTGAGGCAACTTCCTTGCGCTGCCACTGTACAGCCTCGTGCAGACAGGCACGATGGCATAAACCGCATTTTGAACAGAGATCTTCGTCAACCCTGAAACTCCACTTCTGCTCAGAAGTTGGGCGTGGTGTCAGACTGCTGGTGATGTCCGCTTTTCGCTTGCTTTTCTTTTTAGACTGTTGCTCCTCCTCAACTTCCGGAGGCGGCTCGGGAAAGTAGGACTGAAAGGAGACTGGGCAAACCATTTCGCACAGGCCACAGCCGGTGCATTTCAAAACATCGACATAGCGTGCGTGGTTGGCGATTGTGACCGTGAAACGACCCGCCTCGCCTGCCACCGCTTCCACATCACTATGGGTCAACAACTCAATATTGCGGTGTCTGCCGACTTCAACCAATTTGGGTGAAACGATACACATCGAACAGTCATTGGTCGGGAAGGTCTTGTCGAGTTGGGCCATTTTCCCACCAATGGCCGGTGCAGACTCAACCAGGTAAACTTTGAAACCCGAATTTGCCAGATCAAGGGCCGACTGCATACCACTGATGCCACCTCCGACGATCATAATTGCGCCAAGCGGATTATCGATCATATGACCTCCTTGCTGTTGTGAGCAGCAGATGACATGACTTTGGCAAGGATCTCAGCAGAAACCAGATGACTTTTTTGCTGTTTTTCCGGATACGTACCCTCAAAGGCAGCAAGGATCAGCTCGGTTGCAAAAAAGACCGGCAAAGGCTCCTGTCCCTCAAGTTCCATCTGCCTGCTCTCAACGTTTGCCTGACACATCGGGCAATCGGTGACCAGCGCCTCAGCCCCCGCTTTTTTTGCCGCCCCGACTATATCAGACACCAGTTTTACTGCAATATCGGGTCGGGCCATGGTCAAACTGCCGGAACAACATTCCGTGCGATGTGACCAGCGCAGAGGAGTCGCACCAATTGCCTCTACGATTCGCTCCAGAGATTTGGGCTGTTCGTAATCAGGCGCATCGGTTATTCGTGGGTTACGCAGAGATAAACAACCATAGTAGCAAGCACATTTCAGATCAGCCAGGGGCTGTTTCACCAGTTCCGTGATCCTTGCTCTGCGTTGTTCTGAGGCAAGAAAACGACTGATATGCAAAATCTCAAAATCCGGTTCATAACAATCGACATCCCAATAATCTGGATTATCCCGAAGGCTCTTGTCGGCCGCCTTCATCCGCTGAAAACACGCCGCACACGGCACCAGAATGTCGTGACCCGAAGTCATGGAAAGGAGTAGATTTCTCATGGGTAGCCGCACACCCACCTCGTGATTTGTCATATGGGCTGATGATGCACCGCAGCAATTCCAATCGGTTATCTCTTCCAGTTCAATACCGAGCCTGGTGCAGACTGCAGTAACCGAACGGTCATAGTCTGCCGCGGTTCCTTTTAATGAACAGCCTGGATAATAGGATAGTTTCATCGTTCATACTCCTTTCCTTTACCCGAGAAGATGTTCCGGATTTGGTCTTTACCCTTTATCGGGTGGGGCAACAGTTTCAGCTTCCTTTTGGAAAACATCTGCCAGCCCAGTTTCATGTCAGAGGTCAAATCACCTGAGCGCAATTTATAACCAGCGATCAAACCGACTTCGTAAGCTCTTCCCCAATGTCGTATTGAACCAAGGAATGAACGATGAAACAGCTCAATCCCGGGCTCAGATGGGGCGACACCCTTCCTGATTGCAAGCTCTCTAAGAACATCCATCAGCACCGCGATATCAATCTCGTTTGGGCAACGTGTTGCACAGGTTTCACACGCTGCGCAGAGCCAGATTGTCTTGCTGTTTATCAAGACCTCCTCCATGCCGTAAGCTGCCATCCTGACCACCTCCATTGTGGTCAGATCGAAGAACTCTGTTACCGGGCACCCCGCCGAACACCGACCACATTGGAAACAAGCGCTGACGTCGATATCCATCGCCTCGATTTTGGCAAGAAATTTGCGATTCCCCTGTTCTGGTGAAATAGCTTTTCCGGTCATGTCAATTCTCCTCTAGCGAACTGGCAACTGCAGGAAAGCGAAGGGTGAATGTTGTTCCCTTCCCCTGTTCCGATGAAACGCGAATGGTCCCCTTATGCTCCTTCACAATGGCATAGGAAACCGACAATCCAAGCCCGGTACCTTCTCCGGTGGTTTTGGTTGTGAAGAACGGATCAAATACTTTTTCAAGATGTTCCTCGGCAATACCTACGCCGCTGTCTTTAATGATAATTTCATTCACACCGCTGTTGGCCCGGGGTCTGGTAATGATTTGCAGTGACCCCTCTCCTTCCATGGCCTGTGCTGCATTTACCAGTAAGTTCATCACCACCTGATTAAAGCGAATGGCATTACCAAGCGACGGTAACAGCTCCGGTGACAGATTGAGCGTCACCGAGATATTATGGTAGAGTGGCTGGTTTTGCAGGATACCGAGCGTCTTCTGAACCACTTCATTAAAGTTAATAGGAACCATTTCATAGCTGGTCTGATGAGAAAACTCGAGCAGATCTGCAACAATAACCTTGCAACGTTCTGCTTCACTGATAATGGTATCGAGATCGTCACTCACCTGGTGGTCGTCTCCCAACTCCTCTTTGATCAGATTCGCATAGAGCATGATCCCGGACATCGGATTATTTATTTCATGTGCAACACCGGCTGCTAGCCTGCCCAGTCCCGCCATTTTCTCAGACTGCATCAGCATATTGTGAGTCTGCTCCAGATCCTCCTCTATTTTCAAAATTGCCCGAAGGTCGGTAAAGATCCCGAAGGTGGCGACCTCTTTCTCGTTGTCATAAATAATACCGCCTGAAAAACGTACGGGGATATCGTGTCCATCCCGGTGTCTGACGCTGATTTCATGGTGCAGCAGTTTTCCTCGCCCTCCGAATTCATCACTTCTCATCCGACTGATAATCTGATACGCCATATCCTCACGATAAAGCTTGGTCACATGGAAACTTTCAAGACCATCAAGGTCCTCCTCATAACCAAGCAAAGACAAGGCGGCGTCATTGAAAAGAATTATTTTACCACTCATATCAGCAGCAATAATGCCATCGACTGAGGAATTGATCAGATTATTGAAAAACGAGTTCCTTCTTCTGAGCTGCCCCTCCAAACGTTTTCTTTCAGTAATATCAATAAGGTAAAGTAGATAATAATCCGGGCGGGCGGGTGGATACATCAACACGGCATCGAGTATGGTTTTCTCGTCCGCGCCTGTCTCCAATTGAATCTCATGCCTGATTCGATTTCGTTGAATCTCCGTAAGGTTATCAAAATACTGACCGATCTGGTAATAAAACCACTGGTTTTCCGGTCCCAGCAGAACTTCCAGACTGGTATCAAGTATACCGCGATGGAGGACACCGAGTAACCGGTTGGCAGCCGGATTTGCATAGAGTACCCGATGGTCAAGACCGACAACCATGACCCCATTGGGGGTCTCGTCAAGTATCTGGTAAAGGTAGAGATGAGAGCCGAGCTCACCGGTAACCTCTGGCAGACTCTTGCGGAGCGGAGATCTTTCGTCGTCGCTTTTCTGCACCGTTGCCTACCGTTCGATCAAATCCAGTAATTCGGTTATCCGCTCTCCCCAGCCCAGGGCAAGAAGCACCACGCCATCGCTGAGTTCAGCCAGTTCCTGCATGAATTCCGCCGCAACCCCGACACCGGACATTTTTTTATCCGGGGACTGCATCATCTTCTTCAAGAATTCCTGAGGGACTGAGGGGACACCGGCCAGATTATTCAGATAACGGATCATCGTAACCGATTTCAAAAACATTAGAGATGTTAACAACTTAATCCCGGTCTGCTCTGCAAATGGCACAAATTGTTCAACGATATTGATATCGTACGTCGGACCCAGCGTTACCGAAGATACACCAAAGCTTTGCAGTTGGATGAAATACTCTGCCCGTTCACGATTAAGGTTCACATCATCGGAGAGCTCGAGATAAACGCCAATATCAAAATCGGTTGCCCCTTCCAATGGTTCCCCCGCAAGGTCTTTGCCCTGATTCATCATTGAGGCGCATTTAAGCATCGTCGCCAGATCCAAATCACCACTGGAACGGGCAACCGGCTGATCACCTTCGGTAGGATCATGACCTTCTTTGATCACGATATGTTTAATTCCCATGGCCGAGGCACAGAGGAGATCGGCCTGGAATGAGATGCGATTGCGATCCCTGCCGTTAATTATCATAGTTGGCGTCACACCTTTCTCCAGCAGTGCCAGGCATGGAGCAAGCGGTGACATCCTCATGATTGCATGTTCCCCATCGGTTACCCGAACACTGTCTACTCTTCCTCTCACCCGCAGTGCGTTGTCAAGAAATGAGTCAAGTCTGGTTCCTTTCGGTGGGTCTATCTCAGCTATCAGCCTGGTTTGCTGGGGAGGGATACTGCTCTTGTCAGCTTCCATTGAACCTCCTGTTGTTGGTTGAAATTCCGAATAATATATTTCAAAACATCTCAGGGTCGTTCAATCGGAGCAACCTCGTCTGCTCCGGGAAACAACTTCAGACCAATCATTGCAATTGGTATTCAGATCGTCTCTATGTGGGATGCGCACGGTGGCACATCTTTTCTTTATCCCTGCAGGACTCTTTGTGCGATATGGCGCTGTGTCTTACACACCCCCTGTTACGGGATGCTATATTTCAAATGGGCAACTGCTGAAAACTGTCCCCATGAATAATTCAACAAAGCGTTCATGATGATGACCTGCTGACAAATGCTATACCTGCGTCAGTCGGTGCTTTTTCGGTCCGGCCGCGATCCATCTACACCTGGGAGACCGGATAACCCCTTAAATATTCAGATAATTTGATTTTAAGGTTAAGGCTAACTTATATTACTGTCACAGGGTGCCTCTTGTCAATCACCGAAATAAAAAAATCAGCAAACCAAACTCACTCTAATCGTCTAACGATCTAATGGAAAAAGAGCGGCGTCATAATGAAATCATATGACAGTGGCACAGATGCGCAGTATCATAGAGCATCAGTCGATCGTCCAACAGAATCGAGGTCCTTGAGATCTCAAACTCAGGAGTAACAGAAGATGAATGTTGTGGTAATTAACGGCAGTCCAAGAAAAAACGGTAATAGTGCCAGCCTGGCAGATACTCTCGCCTCAACCCTGCAAGACAAAGGTGCAGAGGTAACTTCACATTTCCTTAACAGCCTTAGCTACCGTGGCTGCCAGGCCTGCCAGGCCTGTAAAATAACCAGTAAGAAATGCATCCTTAGAGATGACCTGGCTGTGGTTCTTGATGATTTTTATCATGCGGACATCGCGGTTCTTGCCACCCCGGTCTACTGGGGAGAGGTGAGTAGCCAGATGAAGGGATTCATCGATCGACTCTATTCATTCCTAACCCCGGATTTTATGACGGCAGAACGCAAACATCGACTCCCGGGAGGAAAGAAACTTGTCTTCATTCAAACCCAGGGAGCAGCTGACGATTCGATGTACCGTGACATATTCGAGCGATATAATGGGTTTTTCGAGAAAATCGAAATGTTTGAAGCGGTCTACTTCATGCAGGGATCTGGCCTGAGTCAGCAATCTGAACTGGATACACGACCAGATCTCTATGACAAGCTAGCCACAATTGCAGCACAATTATAATACTTCGTGCCTTTTGCTGAAATTGGTCTCATTTATTTTAGGTCACCTCATTTTTTCTATAAAAAATGCACTTTGTTTGACTTAGATCAAACCATTCTCCAGGAAAACCCTTATGCTTATAGAAAACAAGGAGGGTTATGATGAAGTGTCCTGGACAAGACATGCAATATTGGGACAGCGAAGCCATCTATGAGGTGAGCTGCCCGAAGTGCGATACCGATGTTGAGTTTTACAAAGACGACACAACAAGAAAATGCGTGGCTTGCGGACATCGATTTGTCAATCCGAAATTGGACTTTGGCTGCGCAGCCTACTGCAAATTTGCAGAACAATGCATCGGTACACTCCCTGAGGATTTTATTGGCACCCAGGAGCATCTGCTCAAAGATAAAGTCGCCATAGAAATAAAACGATATTATAAAACCGATTTCGGCCAAATTCGTCAGGTGTCTCGACTGGCCCATTACGCAGAACAGATTGGCAAGCAGGAGCAGGTCAATGTTGTAGTGGTAATCTGCAGCGCCTACCTGAAAAGGACCGTGCCCGTTGAGTCATCTTCCGGCTCTCATCTGACGGTTCAAGAAACTCTTGAACCACTTGCCACCGCATCTGAAATTCTCACAACCGTTGGTGCCGGATCATCCCTGATTGAAGAAGTTCATGCGTTGCTCAGCCCCCCTGGGAATGATGAAACACTGTCACCCGAACAGGGTGTTCTCGCTGATGCCGAACTGCTTCTCAGTGTGGAGAACCAGTTGAAAGAGGCGCTCACCGAGGGGGCGGATCTCCAGGCATTGATTCTCTCAAAATGTCACACTCGCACCGGCAAGCAGATGGGGCTTGCACTTCTGAAGCAGCGAGGGGCGCGCTGAGAACTTCTGCTGAATTGAACGCTCCAACCAGTCTATTGATCTTATGAGCCATACCCTGCACACACTAACTATTGTTGGCTGAGGGTATTCGCAGATCATCCCATTTTACCCAAATCTTTGTCGAAAAATTCATTGCATTACAGATCATCGGTCAGTATTACAAGAACACTGAATTGCTGGTAATTTTATCACTACTGCAAGGAGATTGGTAAAGATGAGTGCGCTCAATCATATGAAGATTGGTTTTATCGGGCTCGGATTGATGGGGAAACCGATGTGTCGACTCCTCAAAGCTGCAGGAGCGGATCTGATTGTAACGAATCGATCAGAACCGGCCATGACAGAACTTGCCCGGGAAGAAATTCGGTGTGGTGCTAATCCTGCGGAGGTGGCGGCCGAAGCAGAACTAATCATCATCATGGTCTCCGATACCGCTGCAGTTGAGCAGGTGATCACAGGATCCAATGGAATTCTAGATAGTCTGCAACCTGGCTCACTGGTGATCGACATGGGTACGACCCTGATGACATCCACCCTGGAATTTTCCTCAAAGGTCAAAGAAAAATCTGCTGACTATGTTGACGCCCCGGTTTCGGGTGGTACCATTGGTGCGGAATCAGGCAGCCTGACTATTATGGTTGGTGGCGATACCCACGCTGTTGATCGGGCGCGTCCAGTGCTTGAAGTTTTGGGTTCACGAATTACCCATGTCGGTGCAATTGGAGCCGGTCAGGTTGCGAAAGCTGCGAACCAGGTGATTGTCGGTTTGAGCATTGGTGCGGTGGCCGAAGCGCTGGCTCTTGCTAAAGCTGCAGGTGTTGATCCGGGCAAGGTGCGTGAAGCGCTACAGGGTGGATTTGCCGATTCGCGAATCCTGGAAATTCATGGTCAGCGTATGGTAAACCAGGATTTCACCCCGGGTGCACGCGCCACCATACAGCGCAAGGATATGGACCAGGCACTTGTTCTAGCGGAGCGCTTTGGACTTGAAATGCCTGCCACTTCACTCTCCCGTGAACTCTATGATCGACTCATCGCATCGGGTGGCGCAAATCTGGACCATGCCGGTCTGTTCACTATCCTTGAGAAAAAGAACGTGTAATAACGTGTCCATGAACCCATCAAGGTTAACCTGTTCAGAATAGTTCTGGAAAAAGTTTTAGTCAGGAACACGGGGAGTAAAACGTTTGAGTCTGAAATAGATCATGAGCTTAATGAAACCATCCCGGTGTCCTTTGAGGTTTCTGATCATCGCAAGACCTTTTCGCAATGGTCCCAGCATAAAACGATCCCTAATCTCCAGTAACAGGAAATTCCCACGTGACTCCGGGCTCACCTGATACCCGTATCGAACCAGGTCATCACCGGCCAGTCGGTCGAAAAACAGGCTGTCCCGGCGGCTCATATTCTGTTGCCACTTGTTGACATTGGCGGCAAGCAACGGGGAGTTAAGATTTCTTTGATTTTGCGCATCCGTTTTATAATCTGCCTGATCCTTGTAAAATTCCAACATTGACTCCTGGTATGGTTCAGCCAAAAAATCACACACACCCCGAAGTACTGATTCAGGATCGGTGACCAATGTTTCATAGTGAAGCTGATGAAAACGGGTGGGATCAAGTTCCTTTTTCACCGCTTCTATCCTTTCAAGATGGGCTGACCAGTATCTTGCGCATCCATATAAGGATTTAGGACCAAACCGGGCGTTGAGCAGCGACAGCGCGACATCCCTGCCGTCTCGAACGATATGGATAATTTTTGCCCCGGGAAAGGCCTGGTTAATTGTCTGCCAGTAATGCACATGGTGTGGAGTTTTCTCACCCCACCTGCGTTTCCCCGTTTTCGAGGCATAGGCTCGCATGATACCTTCGAAAACACCTGGAAAGGATGGTTCGTTCAGTGCTTCCTCCACATCCGATAACTCAAGCGACGGAGACCAGTCCTGCATCACATCGGTAGAGAGAACATCTTCGATAAGCCTTCGCCGATTATCATCGACCGAGAGGTCACCATAGAGTTCCTGCCATTTGCCAAAGGTATTAAAATAATGAGACTCATAAGGAACAGCCAGTGATGTGTGTTTATTAAGCATCCGGCTGAGCAGGGACGTACCCGATCGAGGACTCCCGAAAATAAAGAACATGCTGGAATCTTTCATATCAGAAGCCTTTTGGTGCGCGTTTCATGATCATTCTATCATTGCTCATTTTTCAAAAAGCCAGAACAGAAGCACCGGGATTGCCGCCGCTATCTGAAGCGCCTGAGATATCAGTCCGGCGCCAATGCTCACTTCGGCAGGAACACCGACGGTGGAAAACAGCAGCACCAGGATGCCCTCACGAAGTCCCAGGCCACCGATGCTTACAGGCAACAGTGTAACCACGAAGACGATGGGTACAAAGATTACATAATACAATGGATTGATCGTTTGGCCAAAAGCAACAAAGAGGCAGAAAAATACCAGACAACGAATAACCTGGATTACCAGCGACCAGCCGAAAATGGATGGGAGAATTATTCTAATCTTTTTCTTGTCACTGATGATACGGCTCATTCTGATCAAAGCCTCCTGGAAACGGATAAAACGGTTACCATTTTGTGGGAGAACCTTCTCAAGAATTTTGGTACACAGATGAAGTCGGTTCCAGCCAATCAGGAGCAGCAGGTTAATCGCGATCAGCCACCAGATCAACTCCGTAGAAATAGCCATCACATACGCCCCGATCGATCCCAGAAACGCAACGAAAAACAGAGAGAACATACCGACCAGCCGATCGATGACAATCGTTGCGGTCGTATCTGCAGTCTGCCCGTATTTACGGGACAACTTATAAGCCCGTACAACATCACTACCCAGGCCGGCCGGCAATATCTGGCCAAGGGTCATACTGATAAATACGACGCTCAGCAGTTCTTTAAATGGTATTTCGATCTGGTGATGCCTGAGGATGACCTGCCATTTAATCGAGACAACTAGACGGACTAAGATCAGCAGGAACAATGCCGCAGCCACCCACCAGAGATTTATTGTCCGTAAATAACCCCACAATACCGAAAATTCTATCGCCCTGCTCAAGATGTACAGGATAAAAATCGAAAAGATGATACGAAGGATATATTTTGTCAATTGACTATAACCCTCAGGTTTTGGTAAGCAGCGATCCGGTTATCTCTGCCTGAGTTCTTTTGCCGGGGTTCCTGCAACAATTACCATTTCGGAGACATCTTTCGTAACGACTGCCCCCGCGGCGACCACGGAGCCGTTGCCAATTGTGACACCATCCAGAATAACCGCATGAGCACCGAGCCAGATATTTTCCTGAAGCGTAATTCCACCTTTTCCTGCGAAATCGACCTGCTGATTGATGGGGATATCCTTTCGCTCCAGATGGTAACTACCACCACCGACCAGATAACAATAGGCAGCCAGAAGGGTATCCTTGCCAATATAGACTCGGTTTGAGGAAAAAATATCGCAATTAAAACCAATATTTACTCGTTCGGCCAAAGTAATGTTGCCACCTTTGCAACTGAGTATCGAATTGCGCCCGACATATGCTTCATCCTCGATCCGTATACCATCGTTATCAGTTCCCTTGGCATCGAGCATCACATTATCATCAATGATTACCTGCTCACCGATATGGATCTTTTTAGGGTGTCTGAAAACGACATTGGTGCCAAATACGGTCCCCCTGCCAACGTGGCCGAGAATCAATGGATAGAGTTTACTTCGAAGAAAGATACCCAGCGCTCCCGGTATCCATGAGACAGAGGTCATGATCAATTCAAAGAGAAGTAATTCAGAAAGACGATCGGAGCCGATCACCAGTTCCTGGTATCTTTTCCTTTTCGATTGTTTCCGCCCGGTTATTGACTGCTGGATTTTTAAATTCTTTTGAGTCATGGATGAGAACTCCTCTGGTCAGTTGGGATGCTCAGGTGAAATCCAGCCAGCCCTGTTCTTTATACCACTTTGCCAGTTCTGGTATGCCAATATCGTTCTCATACTTTGGTTGATAACCAAGAACGTTTTTCATTTTATTGACACTGAAAAACCGGTCTTTTGAATAGAACGCCACCCTTCGGCGGTAAATGGGTGGCTCAATGCCAAACGGTCGGCACACCTTCTCGCAGAGATCTCCCAGCAGGAAAAAAGGCCTAATCGGCAGCCTGATGATGCGAAGTTCGAGTCCGTAGGAGTTGGCTATTTTATGGGCTAGTCGCTCAAGTGTAATCGGTTCTGAACTCCCGATAATAAACACCTCAGAGAGCGCCTCAGATTTGACTGCGGCCTGTAGAATAGCACTGGTCAAATCCTCCACGTGAACCAGGTGATACCAGCATTTTCCCGACCCCAGAATAAGAAACAGTTTCTTAGACGCCATTTTGAAAATTTTCAACAAGCGTTTCTCCCCCGGTCCATAAATTGCACATGGTCTGATAATGGTATAAGGGAGATTTTGTTCACTACCGAATTGCACCAACCACCGTTCTGCCTCTGCTTTGGTTCTCTGGTAATCGTCGTCGGGATCAAATGGATAGGATTCATCAGCCGGAGGTGATTCAATATGCCCGTGAACCCCAATGGTTGACACATGGACAAACCGTTTGAAATGTTCTTGTTTTACGGCCTCCTGAGCCAGCAGCATGGTACTTCTGACATGAACATTCCAATAAGTTTCTCTGGTGTTTTTCGCTTCTCTGAAAGCGGCCGCAACATGAAAAATATACTCGACACCATCAACCGCCTCAGCAATCAGATGTTCATCTGATATTTCTCCTCGAAACCAGGTGATATCCATTGATGAGAGCACTCCGGCATCAGATGAGCGGCGGGCAATCACCCTCACCTGGCAACCCGAGTCGAGGAGTTTTTTCACCAGTACCATACCAGTATACCCGGTCGCTCCTGTTACCAGGACACGGGAACCGGAAGCCGGTGATATCTCGCCGGACGATTTAAGAGCCATGCTTGTTCCTCGTTACTATAAGGCCTATGCTATCCAGAGAATTATCTTGGCAGCACAGGACAGATCATTATGATCGATTTTTTTTCTTTTAGGCGCGAGCCTACTTTAGGAGTTCGTTGCTGTCAATGCAACAAGTAATATCGAGAGGATCTATCCCCCTCAACACGGTGGTTGATCCCTCATCGATTTAAGTGAAACCAAGTGGTGCAGCAATCCTCTGTTCGAATTGCTCTGATACCGTCGGATCAGAGAGTTTCTCCATCTCCTCGGCAAGCTCATTGAGATGCGTAGCCACATGTTCCAAACGCTGCCAGCAGTGCTCACGAGCCTGGCCGAACTTCTGCCAGTCGGGAAGGTGCCACTGTTGTTTGCCGTAATTCACAATTTCTTTGAGCAAAACTTCTCTGACACCATCGAGAAAGCCAAGAAACAACCCCAGGCTTGATAATTTCTGCTCTTTGATAATAAAAGCCAGCAACCCTTCGGGACAGGTATCTGCCAGCACATCTTTAATACCCCGACAGATATACTCGATTCGTGATCCGGGAAATCGAGCAATCAACTTTTTCACGGTATTGCTCCTGAGAGCATTCTGCTTATACTCCCCAACTTCATGGCGGATGATCATCTCCAGCTCCTGTTCTACGATCAAATCAAGCTTCTGCTTGAGCTGTTGCTGATTTAGCGTACCATCCTTGAGCAGATCATAGGCACTCATAAACTGTTGAATCGAACTCCGTGAAGAGGAGCGCATCTCCTGTATCTGGTCCCACAGAAAATATCGAAATGGCTCCTTGCGAATGATGATTTGATTATTCTGCAGCATGGCAAATGGACTGGCCATCTCCCGGATCAACTCTTTACCCAGTATCATGACCGGTAGATCCGCAACCGATCTTTGCTGTAATACTTCAGCTAGAAAAAAAATCGATTTCATTGACCTGCCATACCCGGCGCCGTAGTAGAGCGTGGAATCGTCTAACAACTCATTTACCAGTTCCACATTAAATGGTTCGATCGACTGGTCATGAAGACGCAGATTTTTCAACGAAGCCTGTTGTATTTCTTCCCAATAGTTTTCTTTCTTTTCGATCCAGTCGAGCAGGTCTGCAGGTTCCGGTTCAGACCATGGTTCTACCTGATGTTCCCACTTGTAGTGATTGCGCAATTTAAGCACCATCGTGCACATGGAATAAATTCCATGATCCTTTGCATCAGTAATATCGCAATTAAACCGTATGTCACGAAGCAGTTGATCGTTCAATTCCATAGTGTTATCCGTATTGAAAAAGTTCTGGCCGTCGATGTTCAGTAGCGGGAAAGCTCTTTCGCCGTTCGGTAATAATGCTCCGGTCAATCTCGACAAGCAACGTCTGCTCTCCATCGACTGCGGTACCGATCACCGTACCCCAGGGATCGACAACCATACTTCTTCCATAACAATAGTTATGGGGAGCAGATGGTCCCCACTGGTTGGCCGCAAGCACCCAACAAAGATTCTCAACCGCGCGCGCCCGCAACAACAACTGCCAATGATCACGTCCCGTCTGAACGGTAAACGCAGCAGGAATCAGCAACACCTCACTACCTCTATCGAGCAGTGTTCTAAACAGCTCGGGAAAACGTAGATCATAACAGGTAGCCATGCCAAAGGTATAGCCAGCGGCATCAAAGGTAACAACCCGTGAGCCTCCCGTTACGGTATCAGATTCGCGATACTGTATACCGCCCTCAACCTCAACATCAAAAAGATGAATTTTCCGATAATGAGCAAGCGTCTCCCCTGATGGGTCAAAGACGTATGAAGCGTTGTAGATATTCTCTCCTTCCCTTTCAAGGAAACTGCCTGAATGAAGATAAATACCGAATGTTTTTGCCCATTGCGATAGCAGCGCCCTGGTGAGTGAGTCATCAATGTGCTCCGCCTCGGTTTGCTTCTGAGCATCATTGCCAATGAAATTGAAGTGCTCAGGGAGCATAACAAACTCAGCCCCCTTTTCAACAAGGGTCTGGAGCATTGATCGTGCCCGGGCAAGATTGTGCTCCTTGTTTTCATTTGAGTTCATCTGAATAATTCCAATCCTCATATCTATCCCCGTAATTGATGAGCATATTTTGATGTTACCATTGCTGGGCAGACCTGGAATTGCAGGAAATTAAATTTCACAAGTCAGCTCAATACCAGTATAATTATCATAGTATCTACTGTCACCCAATCCGAACGACGGTGACCCAATCTGCCAACCCCTGAGGTACACAGAACGTGGATCCCCAACTCCTTTTTAACTTGAGGAAATTCCTGGTACCAGAAATTGTCTATGGTGAGGGTGCCCTGGGGCTGGCTGGCAGACACGCCATAAATATGGGTGCCCAGAAACCCTTCATTATCTCTGATCCGGGAGTGAGTGAAAGTGGCTGGACCGCCAAAGTAGAACAGAGTCTCGTTGAGGCCGGGCTCCCTTTTGTCACCTTTCTTGAAGTCTCACCAAACCCGAAGGATTATCAGGTAATGGCAGGAGCAGAGCTCTATCGGCAAGAGCAATGCGACCTGATCCTGGCAGTCGGCGGTGGCAGTCCGATGGACCTTGCAAAAGGGGTCGGCGTGGTCGCAAATAATGGTGGACATATAACCGATTATGAAGGAGTCGATGAAATATCATCCCCCGTACCACCGTTAATCTTTATTCCGACAACAGCCGGAACTTCGGCAGATGTATCACAATTTGCAATCATTTCCGATACCAGTCGTGAGGTAAAGATCGCCATCGTATCAAAGATGGTCATCCCCGATCTCGCCTTGGTCGACCCGGCAACAACGGTTACGATGTCTCCAGAGCTCACCGCGGCAACCGGGATGGATGCACTATGTCATGCGTTTGAAGCGTATGTTTCGACTGCCTCTTCCCCGCTGACAGATATGGCAGCAGAGAAGGCTGTGGCATTGGTCGCTGAAAATCTTCGAGGCGCCTTTGCACAGCCAGCGAATATGTACTATCGTCAAAACATGATGATGGCAAGTCTGATGGCAGGTTTAGCGTTCTCCAATGCCAGTCTCGGCCTGGTCCATGCCATGGCCCATAGTCTTGGTGGGTTGAAAAACCTCCCGCATGGCGAATGTAACGGACTGCTGCTTGAGCATGTCGTACGGTTCAACGCACCTCACGTCGATGGTAAGTATCAGCAACTCGGCAGAGCCATGGGACTTGTCCTTGATGAATTCAGTGAGGGTAACGATATCGAAATTGTTGTTGAAGCCATCAGTGCGCTCAGAAAAGACCTGCAGATCGTCCAAACACTTGGCGAGATGGGGGTGAATCGATCCGATCTTGCAAAGCTCGCCCAATTTGCCTCCCAGGATCCCTGCCTGGCAACCAATCCACGCGAGGCAGGCACATCGGAAATCGAAACGATCTATCTACAGATTTATTAAGTAGCAGTAATCAAGGCAGCAACCGGTGACTGAAAAAAAATTATTCCAGAATGCCAGAGAAAAATTTCTCGGCCTCAGTCTTGAGTCGACCCGGAAGAGCTATTATCCCCAGCTCATAGAACAGCTCGAAGCGGTTAAACAAGACAGAAAAATGCTTGAGCTGTTGATAGATCGACTGCCGGCCCGGGTCTCCTATGTTGATCGAAACCAACAATACCTCGTGGTTAACCATTATTATGAAACGCTCACCGGTACCCCAAAGGAAGCTATAATTGGCAAAACAATCCGTGAAGTAATCGGCCCGGATAATTATCGCTATTTAGAGCCTGAAATCAGAAGGGTATTACAAGGTGAAACCGTGCATTTTGAAGCACCCTTTGTGACACCTACAGAAGAAGAGCAACTGTTTGAGACAAGCCTGGTACCGATCTCAGATAACAAGGGTCGGGTTCTGCAGTTTATTATTTTGGCAATCGATGTCACCGAACGTAACAAACAGGCTGAAGAGAAAAAAAAGCTTGAGGATAGCCTTTTTGAAGCCCAGAAATTCAAGGCCATCGGTACACTTGCCGCTGGCATCGCCCACGATTTTAATAATCTGCTCATGGGAGTGCTGGGACACGTCTCACTGCTTGAGCTCGCCATTGATAAAGACAGCTCGCAGCATGAGCACTTCGAGGCCATTGAGCGACATATCCAGACGGCAACCGGACTCACCAGACAACTCCTCGGTTTTGCCCGTGGCGGCAAATATCAGGTGAAGTCGCACGATCTGAATCAGTTGTTGCTGGAAAGCTCACAACTTTTCGGTAGAACCCATAAAGAGATCCGTATTCATCACCGATTGGCCAAAGAGACAATCATTGCCGATATTGATCGAACTCAATTGGAACAGGTATTACTGAATATCTACCTTAATGCCTACCAGGCAATGCCGGAAGGAGGACAACTATTTCTCGAAAGTTCAATAGCCCTGGTAAGTGAGACCTTTGCCGATGCCCATCACATCACCTCAGGGACCTACGGAAAACTATCCATTACCGACACCGGGGTGGGGATGTCCCGCGATACTGCTGCACAGGTTTTTGACCCCTTCTTTACAACCAAGGAGAAACAGCGGGGAACTGGACTTGGTTTGGCCTCAGCCTATGGAATCATCAAAAGTCATCACGGGTTAATAACCGTTTACAGCGAACTCGGCAAAGGCAGTACCTTCTCGGTCTATCTGCCCCTCTCTGAGAGCCAGGTCATGTCGGAAAAACCGGTTGATCGTGAATTTCTTCCCGGTGAGGGAACCGTGTTACTGGTCGATGATGAGGTTATGATCCTGGACGTTGGAGAGGCGATGTTGCAGAGCATTGGCTATCAGGTCATAACTGCAAACAGTGGCTCCGAGGCGCTTGATTTGGTGAGACAGCTGCGAGACACCATTGATTTGATTATCTTAGATCTGGTGATGCCGGGTTTGAGTGGGAGTAAGACCTTTGAAAAGCTGCGGGAAATTGAGCCGACGATTCCCATTATCCTCTCCAGCGGGTATTCCATGAACGGTGATGTAAATGAGCTGATGCGCAAAGGTTGCAACGGTTTTATACAAAAACCTTTTAATTTAGCAGCACTTTCAGCGGCAATCCGGGCAGTACAGGATTAAACGTAAAATAGTCTGGGGATCCCAGGATCACACCTGTTGCACGCTCATACAATTTTGAATCAGTGAGTGCTCACTTTTTGTTGGTTCACGACGCGATATTTCCAAAAATGATCGCGAACCCATTACTGATGATTCTCTTACTTCAAGTCGCTCATACGTTCCGGCCTGATCAACACGTTGTTCAATCCAGAGTACCTGCGTCATAGGCAGAGAGAAGTCTTCGCAGATATGTTGCAGGAATTTCGCGGGCTGGGCATAAATACAATGACCTTTGCCGGTCTCCGAAAAAATGCAGAGATACTTCTTGTCGGTGTCTGTTTCAATGGCGTCTGCCAAATAGAAAATACGAAGATGATACGAACCGGGAAACCAGGCGATTGGCTCACGTCCGTTCTGTTTTGTGCCATCCCAACTATACACACCGTTGTATACATTCATTGCCAACCAACTCCTGAAAGAGACCACCACTCAAACCAGTTAGGGTTTGAGTGGTGATACAATTCCTTACGCATTGGCCTCAAGGGCCCTTCTGTCAGCCATGTCAAGTAACACTCGTTCGCGTGCTTTGTCAATCCCCAGTGCCTGGCGCTTCTTATCGATGTGTTCAATCATCAGTCGAGCCATTTCCTGCGGTGTATCGGCAAAGCCCCATTTGCCAAAACCCTTTTCTGCCAGATCACTAAACAGATGTTTCTCAAACCGAGTATCGGGTGTAATCGGAAAGGTGTGGCCAAATACGGTAAACACCCCAGAGGCGACAAAGTACTGCCCGATGGCAATGGCTTTTTCACTCATCCACTCAGGAGCACAACCGGCAACCGGTAAATCAGCAATCGAGTCTCCTAACCCCCCAGTGGCTACCATCTCAGAGACCGCCATCAAAATCCTGCTATTATCAACACAGGAACCAAGCCCGAGAACTGGCGGAATACCGACTGTTTCACATACCTCAGCAAGTCCTTCTCCTGCCAGAGAAGCGGCACCCGGAGTGGTGAGCCCTACTTTTGCCAACGCCATCTGAGAGCATCCGGTCTGAACAACCAGTACATCGTTTTTGATTAATTCTCGAACCAGCTCAACATGTGAAAAGTCCTGTTTCGAGCGTGGATTCGTACAACCGACAACACCGGCTACTCCGCGAATTCGTCCGTTAATAATATTATCATTAAGGGGAGTATAACCACCCCTGAAAGAGCCACCAAGCATATACTTGATGTACTCATGGGAAAAACCATGGACACCTTTAGCAACTTTTCGGGGAATCTCAATTGTCTTGCCACGGTTTTTGAATCTGCTGATTGCCTTGATGATAATGGCATCGGTGCACTTGAGCGGGTCATGTTCATCAAGCTCAATGTGCAGGGCACCCTCGATTTTTGCCCGATAGTTGGTGGTAATAAACTCGGTATCATAACAACCGGCAACTTTATGTAGGTCCTGCTTGATACATTGAATATCAACCGTCATGGCATCGACCGCACCGGTAACCAGGGCCGCTTCGGTGGAAGAGAAATTCCCTGCGTGAGGGACACCATGGCGGGATAAAACGTCAAGACCAGAGCAGCACATCCCGACAAGATTGATGCCCTTGGCACCAGCATCAGTCGCCATTTTTTTGACCGAAGGGGCTTCCGATGAGATGATCATTGCTTCCAACAGAATTGGCTCATGGCCATGTACGATGATATTCACAAAATCTTCTTTCAGCACCCCTAAATCAACCGTAACTTCAACGGGGGCCGGAGTACCAAATAAGATGTCTGAAATATCAGTTGAAACCATTGAGCCACCCCAGCCATCAGCAAGCGCGGTCCTGGAAATCTGTTTGGTTATATTTTCATAATCCTGATCGACTCCGATTGCCGAGCGGTGCATCATCTCCATGATTTCCCGCATCGCTCCACGTGGGACAATTCCCTCTTTTCGCCAAAGCTCCAGAGTCTTTTCCGGAACCCTTTTAACCAGGGGAATCTCACCTTCAACCTGGGTGTACGTTCTTTCCAGTTCCTGATAAACATCCCGCGCAATTTCCTTGACGGATCGATCTTCCACCGCAATATCAAGTGACAGGGCTACCTCACGTAATTTCATCGTATCTTTGATTTTAAAATCAATAACGGTTCCTTCTATTACCCCTTTGAACAGCTCAAGCATAGCCATTCCGTGATCAGTGTGTGCTGCGGTACCCGCAGCCACCATTCTGCCAAAGTTTCGCGCTCCGATGGTATCAATGGTCGCACCACATACCCCAACTTTTTTATAGGGATCGTTAGGGTTCAATCTGCAGGGCCCCATAGCACAATGTTTACAGCAGGCAGAATCAGCCCCGATCGGGCATGGTTTTACATCTTCTGCCCGATCAAAGAAGAGTTCCACCCCGTCCCGTCTGGCTTTTTCTATCATTTGCTGAGTGGATTCACAGATCGTTATATCTTCAGGTCTGACAATTTGCTTTGGTTTGGCCATTATTACCTCCTGCCACCTTGTTATTCGATGGCTTTTTCACTGATTGAACGACAGTAGAGACAAAAAAAGGATAAGTGAGAATTATTCTCACTTATCCTTTTATAATACCGCCACATTGTGGCAGTGTCAAACCAAATTTACCGCTTAACGAAAAAAAATAAACCGTAACTCAAGCGCTTAAAACCAACATGATGCTTCAGAAAAACGAAAATAATCTCTAAAGTTTTCTCCTCAATCTGCTGTTATTCAAACGGCAAATCGGATATTCAGGATATCACCGTCAACCACGATATAATCTTTGCCCTGCACATACATCTTACCTTGCTTCTTCAACTCCGCTTCGCTACCGGCTTCCATCAATTCCTCATATTTCATCACTTCAGCTCGAATAAAGCCTTTTTGCAGATCTGAATGAATTGCACCCGCAGCCACCGGTGCCGGTGAACCCGATCGTACCAGCCAATGGTGAACTTCCTCGGGGCCAACCGTAAAGAATGAGATTCTACCAAGCGCCTCAAGACAGAGTCGGGTTAACTTGCCAAGCGCAGGCTCATCAATACCCAGATCTTCGAGAAATTCGTTTCGCTCTTCTGCACTTTCCAGCAACGCAATCTCCGACTCAACCTGGGCCGAAACCAGCATTGCCTTGATGTTTTGCGGTTCACAATGGACTTTTGCCTCACTGAGGAGTTCATTTGAGTCGAGTTGCGACTCATCAACATTAAAGGCGACGATCATCTCCTTGCGCGTAATAAAAGGGTAACTGCGAATGAGCAATTCTTCATCCTCAGCCAACTCCATCAACCTCAGCGGCTTTTCATTTTCCAGCTCGACCTGCATTTTTTTCATTAACTCAAGTTCCTTGAGCTGTTTGTCATCTTTGATTTTTTTGATCTGGGTCTCGAGTCTTTCAATGCGTTTTTCGACAAAAATCTGATCATGCATCAGTAATTCTGCATTCACCATTTCCAAATCCCGTATTGCATCAACTGAACCGGCAGTATGGTAAACCGCATCATCGGTAAAACTGCGAACCACATGGCAAATGGCATCTACATCGCTGATATCCCGAAAAATCTCACCTTTAGCGATGGTTTCCTGTTCAATTTTTGGCAGCAGCATCAAGTCGATACGAGCATGTGTCTGCTTCTTCGGGCTGTACATTGTAACCAGCTCGTCAAATCGTGGATCGATGATATCAGCGGTACCGGGAATCGGTTTCGCTGCACCACTTGTCTCCTTTATTTCACTACCGGTCAGAACCTGGAAAAGCGTTTTTTTACCGGTTTGTGGTAAGCCAATAATTCCAATCTTCATCTCAACCTCTTTTCTCTACCCAAAATGTATCAGCAGCGGTGCTTTCTCACTATTCAGTTAATCGTATATTCAGATGCACGCACCTCAGTTCGGCTGTGCGACTATATACTATATTAACAGAAAAGGCGATTGATAGATGAACTGCATTATTTCAATTGTGATCCTCCTGGACCTCGATGTTCCGATTACTTTTTCTTTGAACTACACCCACAATCTATTTGACCATCCCGGTCACTAAGGATACATTGAGCGCTGGTGGTTGGATGTTGTGATATCATACGCTTCTGAACAAACCAAATAAGGAGAATCAGATGAAAGTAACCATAACCAGCCAATGTATGGGAGACCGCAACTGCAATAAACTCTGCCCCGAAATCTTCGAATATGACGAAGATCAGCTGTTATCCATTGTTAAGGTAGATGAGATTCCTGATCACCTCAAGGACATCGTCCGACAGGCCGCCCTTGAATGCGGGGCCGATGCCATCGAAGTAGAAGAGTAGAGGCAGCCCAATGGCCGCCTTTAAAGAGAGTCGGACCGCCCGAAATATTCTGACTGCCTTCAGTGCAGAGGCGCAGGCTCGCACCCGTTATAACTTCTTCGCCCGCCGGGCTGAAGATGATGGGTACATCCAAATTGCCAGAATCTTTGACGAAACTGCTGATCAGGAATACGAGCATGCGTTGCGCTTTTTTAAGTTTTTTAATGGTGGAGAACTGGAGATTTCCTGGCCGTTTCCGGCAGGTGTCATAGAGGACACCCACGCCAACCTGCTTTCATCGGCTGAACTCGAGCGATACGTGCATGAGGAAATGTACCGGCAGTTTGCGGTAATTGCTGAGCAGGAAGGTTATCAACGAGCGGCTGACACCTTCGATGCCATCTCAAACTCTGAGCGTCAGCACGAAACCACCTTTCGCCAACTGGCTCAGAACATCGAACAGGAACGACTGTTTTCAAGAGAAAGCGCGCAGGACTGGAGATGTTTGGGATGTGGCTATATTCATCATGGCAGGAGCGCTCCTGAAAAATGCCCGGCCTGCGTCAGACCCCAGGGCTATTTTGAGCCATTTGCGCCAGTCATTTAACACCGGGCTCACCGCCATTTGAACAGGTGGTGAGCCCGGAGCTGATTTATGGCTGATGGTTGGCCGCGATTTTCCCAAACATCTGGCTCAACCCCGCTCCCAACGTAAAAAGGGCGTTGATATCGACATGGGAGCTGGCACTTTTATCGAAATGAATATTGAGGGCTGACTCGATCCCTTCCATCGGATGGTAGTAGCTGATCAAGACTGGCAGCTTGGGAAATACCGGTAATATGACCGACACATCTGCATCCTGATAACCGATTGTTTCCTGCCCCTGAAACAGACTCACAATATCATTGAAAAGGGCCGGATAGCGATCCGCTACCTGTCGCAATGGCTCCTCAGCCCTTTTCTGAAACAGAGGATAATATTCCCAACCCGCTGGTATATCCCTGAACGATATCCACTCTCCGATAACCGGTGCTCGTGACGCGTTGAGCACGTAACAAGTAAAGGGGTTAATGAGCCAGGGGATAATATGAATATCTGAAAAGAAATCCCCCTCGCGATCAATCGCAAAATCTTTGCCAAGAATCTTGATAACCAACCGGCCCGCATCGATTAAGCCACCGGTCCGGAGTGCTGCGTCCGCAAAATCCAAACCAATAATCCGATTACGTGTGTCAACGTCTTGCTCTGACATCTCAATCAACGGCGGGGATGCATTACACGGCTCACTGTTTTCTAACAAATCGACAGGCAATCGTGGGCACGCCTCTTTTGAACGCCTCCCCTGGAACACATAACTCGCGAAAGCAAGACAGGTCTTCTCACCACATTCGCCACAATTGGATTTATCCAATTGTGAGAATATGTCCATCACTGTCGTTGGTTTTGTCATTGCAGCGACGACCGGGATCAGCAAATTAGTGTTTCTGGTTAAGGATATTATCGCTCATCAAGTGGAACGAATTTCCGTTCGTTTTTCCCGGTGTAGATTTGGCGCGGTCTTGATATTCGTTGATTGTGCTCCAGCAATTCCCGCCAATTCGAGATCCAACCAGGCATTCGACCGATGGCAAACATGACCGTGTACATATCCAGTGGTATGCCGATGGCCCGAAGCAGAATACCTGAGTAGAAGTCAACATTGGGATACAGGTTACGTTCCTTAAAGTAGTCATCCTTTAAGGTCTTTTCTTCAAGCTCTATCGCAATTTCGAGCAGTGGATCATCTTTTTTGAGCTCGTCGAGCACCTCGTACACTCTTTTCTTCAATATGATTGATCGGGGATCGAAGTTTTTGTATACCCGGTGACCAAATCCCATCAGTTTGTAATCACTATTTTTTTCCTTGGCTTTGTCGAGATAAAAATTGATCGATTTACCCGATGTTTTAATATCACTAAGCATCCGGATAACTGCAGCATTTGCCCCACCATGCAGAGGTCCCCACAATGCACAAACCCCGGCTGCAACAGAGCTGAAAAGATTTGCCCGGGAGCTACCAACCACCCGAACCGTCGAGGTGGAACAATTCTGCTCATGATCAGCATGCAGGACCAGAAAAAGTTTGAGAGCTCGTTCAATTACCGGACTTGCAGCATATTCCTGATAGGGTTCAGAGAACATCATATGCAGAAAATTGCCGCAATATGTCAGATTTGGATTGGGGTGGTTAAATGGTTTTCCCGCAGCCATTCGATAAGAAAACGCACTGATCGTCCTGACCTTCGAGAGCAGCAGCGCAGCAGTCCGATCAAACTCCGGACCTTCTGAATGTACATCCAAAACTTCAGGGTGAAAGCAGGAAACCAGATTGAGCATCGCCGAGAGAATTGCCATGGGAGGCGAAGACTTTGGAAAGCCGGAAAAATGATGTTCGAGGTTTGTATGAATCGGCGCATGTTCAGCTATTTGCTGGCGAAACGAGAGAAGCTGCTTTTCGGTCGGCAGTTCACCATAGAGAATGAGATAAGCCGTTTCGACAAATGTTGCTTTTTCAGCAAGTTCCTCAATCGGATAACCACGATACCGCAGGATGCCTTTTGCGCCATCTACATAGGTGATTGATGAAAAGCATGAACCGGTATTGCCGAAGCCCTGATCCATCGTAATGATTCCTGACTGGGCACGAAGCTTTTGGATATCAACACAGGTCTCGTTTTCGGAACCTGTAAAAACATCAAGCTCATATTCTTCTGAACCAATAGTCAGCGTAGCTTTATCAGTCATTGTTTCTCCTTGTATATGATTTTCCTGTCAGTGCTTCACAGGCAACGTAATGATCTGAGCATACAGATAATAATGATTCGCAAAATTTCAACTGATTGATCCGATCAACGAGATCTCCAAATACGCAATAATCCCTTTCGGCCAATCCTGCAGGACAGCTCTGAAACATTACGTTGTTCATTCAGTAACCTTCCTCACCCGTTTGGCCTTCTCCATTAGCATGATCAGCGCGTAAACAGTTTGGGGGAATAGGTTTTTAGGGAATAATTTTCATCCCTGTTTTGGACCTAGGAGAACAATTGAGAATTGTTCACGACCCATAGGAAGGTGAAAGGAATCCTCCCATCAAGAAATCAATGGTTTCCGCGATTGTGTTCAGATGAACCTGATTCCTGGATAAGGATACAAGCAAAGATGGTAGCATGCAGGTTATCAGCATGAGCTAACCGGTAAGATCACTGAAAATGTCGTGCCTTTACCGGGTTCGGAATCAAATGTAATATCGCCACCATGTTTGTCTTTAATTATGGTATAGGCAATGGCTAACCCCTGACCACTCCCCTGGCCAACCGCTTTGGTCGTAAAAAATGGATCAAATATCCTGGGTTGAACATGCTCGGGAATACCTCCACCATTGTCCTGGATGGTGATTCGAACCGCGGTATCCATAACTGCCGTTTTGATGATAATCACCCCTTTTTTCTGACCTTCTCTTGTAGACTCGATGGCCTGGGCCGCATTGACAATCAAATTCAGAAACACCTGGCTCAATTCTGAGCGGTGACACGGGACCTCGGGAAGGTTTTCATCCAGTTCAAACACAATATCAGCAACGTATTTCCATTCATTCCGGCTCACCGTTACGGTGTTCTGCAGGACATCATTCAGATCTGATTCAATCATCTCCTCGCTGCCGGGATGGGCAAACTGCTTCATTGATCTGACGATTTTCGCAATCTGCTCAATACCGTCCTGGGATTGTTTCAGGGCAACTGGAATTTCATCGAGCAAATAGCCGATATCGTTTTCTTCGTGCAGTTTTTCAAGCTCGCTGAGTTCATCACCCTGCAGTTCATTCTCTGTTGTTGCCAGGGTTATACAGGCTGTGACAAACCCCTCAAGATCCGGCAGTGATTCGAGGATAAAATTGAGATTATTCCCGACAAATTGCACCGGTGTATTAATTTCATGAGCAACCCCTCCAGCCAGCGTGCCCATAGCTTCAAGTTTTTGAGCCTGTCTGAGGTTCTCCTCAAGTTCAATTTCGTGGGTAACATCTTGTTGGACCCCGACATAATTGGTCAACTCCCCAAGCTCATTTCTGATTGGTGAGATTGTTACCTGAGCAATATATTCACTACTGTCCTTGCGTTTATTTACAACTCTCCCACGATAAACATTTCCCTCAAGCAGCGTTGACCACATCTGCTCATAAAACTCCGGCGGTTGTTTACCGCTTTTTAAAATGCGAGGGTTTTTCCCTGCGATTTCAGAAAATCGATACCCGGTAGTTCGCTCAAATGCCGGATTGGCGTATTCAATCGCTCCATTGAGACTTGTAATCAGGACAAGATCATCCGTCTGGTGGACCGCCTCAGCCAAAATGATCTGTTCTTTCTGCATCTCTTTTCGGGCGGTGATATCGGTGATGATTCCATCAAGGTAACGTACAGAACCATCCTGATCATCAAAAACCGCAAGCCCCTGCTCCCAGACCCATTTAATATGGTTATCCCTGGTGATAATTCTATACTCGATGGTATAGGAGGTTTTCTCTGCGATTGCGGTATCAACAGCCTGTCGCACCACATCCTGGTCTCGCTCGTCAATCAGATCGGCAAATGAGATCTGCTGGTTGCCAATCACTTCCTCGGCACGATACCCGGTCAACTCAAGAACCGCTTCACTGACATACTCCATGGTCCAGGATTCATCATTTCTGCATCGATACACCATCCCGGATAAATTGGCCAACAAATGGGAAATCTGCTCTTCTCGACTCCTGATCTCCTCATTTGCTTTTGACAGCTCTTGGGTTCGTAATTTCACCCGATCGTCAAGTTCCACCGTTAAATTGAGCAATCGTTTTTCTGCAACTTTTCTTTTGGTGTTGGCGGCTAAAAGCAAGAGTGAAGTGATCAGCAACACCGCAATCACAGTGAAGACCAACCAAATCTGCACCTTGTAAGTGTCGTAGAGACGCGGTGGTCGGTTAATGAAGGTGGTTGTCGGAGGAAACAGATCCGGATCAATCTGTAGTTGCTCCATGACAGAGAAATCTGCAAAATAATGGTTCGGACTCTCCATCACCACCGGGATGTCATCTGCTGCAATACCCTGTAAAATTTGCAGCGTCAGCTCTGCTGCTTTTTCTCCCTGGTACCGGCCACTAATCATCAGCCCCCCGACAACACCATGGCCGAGATTGAAATCCCACAGGCTGTAAACCGGTACTGTCGTATTCTTCGTTATGGCCTCGACTGCTTCGTCATATTCCAGGAAATTACCATTACTATCTCGCAGAAACAGGCTGTGCAGCACCAGGTCACCCGAAGAGAGACTGCGTGATAGTCGTTCCAACTCTTCGAATGTGTAGTCGTCCGTGTAAACCCATACAACGTCCGGATAACTGTCCCTGTATCCCTTGATCTCCTGATTGAGGATCGTGCCTGTTGTAGTGGCATCATTTACCACGATGATGCGTTTGCTGGTCGGGTGAACTCTACGCATTAACTCAATGGTCTCAAGGGCATTAAAGTGTTCATTGATGCCTGTTATACCTTTTTGCCCTTTGAGCATTTCAGGTTTATAGAAATTAACCCCACAAAAAACCACCGGCACATTTTCAAATAAGGTATTCCGGTTGGCGATGACAAAATTAAGTGCATTATTGTCAACACAAATCACCGCTGAAAACCTTTCATGTATATATTTACGGGATAATGATTCTTTGAGCAGCGCCAGGAAATGGTCGGAATAATAACGCTTGGTATCGAGATATTCGATCCTAAGATCAACACCTATTTCCCTTGTTAACTTCGCTTTGATGGCCCGATCGATATCATCTGTCCATTTATACCCAGAGTGGTAAGACTGAAGTAGCAGTACCTTCTTTAATTCCTTACCACCAGCCTCATGGATACCGAGGTTCGATATCAAGACACATACGAATATTATTAATGAGAATCGCCAATGACTTTTGCTCATGCATACCCCTTCAGAATTTTAATCCCGAAGTTATGATATCGCATTTTGTCAGGGAATTTCAAATCGTGGCTCGGAATTACTATATTTTGGGAATGTGAGATATTGCATGTTTGCAATCAAAGACATGGGCTGATGGCTGTGCACCTGACTTGCCAGAAATCCTTCAAATCTACCTGATTCATGCCCGCTCCAGCTTTTCGTTTGACTTTTAGCACCAATATTTTTAAGAATCGTGTGTATAAACCTGTAATACATTCAAAAAATATAAATCTGCGTTTTCACCGGGAGAGACCTTCTACTCTATGACGGATAACACGGCTTCAATATCGCTTATCAATATCCATAAGAAGTTCGGAGAAAATGAAGTTCTGAGAGGAATCAGCCTCGATGCCTATAAAGGTGATGTCATTTCGGTCCTGGGACCGTCCGGTTCCGGGAAATCTACCCTTCTGCGCTGCATCAACCTGCTGGAAATACCTGATCAGGGAAGACTACTGGTGTCCGGTGAAGAGGTGAAAATGAAACAAAACCGATCTGGTATCAATCAACCTGCAGACAGTAGACAGGTTGAACAAATCAGAACCAGACTGGCCATGGTCTTTCAGCAGTTCAACCTCTGGTCGCATATGACGATTTTAGAAAACGTCATTGAGGCACCAGTTCATGTCCTGAAGATCCCCAAAAAACAAGCCGTCGAGAATGGTCACCATTACCTTGAAAAAGTCGGTATTGCAGACAAATGGGATGCGTACCCGGCACATCTTTCAGGAGGGCAGCAACAGCGGGCAGCCATCGCCCGGGCGCTGGCAGTTGAACCTGAAGTCATGCTGTTTGATGAACCGACCTCAGCACTTGATCCGGAGCTTGTCGGTGAGGTATTGCAGGTAATGCGTACGCTTGCGGAGGAAGGCAGGACCATGATTGTCGTGACCCATGAAATGGGTTTTGCCCGTGAGGTCTCTTCTCGCGTTGTGTTCCTTGATCATGGCTTGATCATGGAAGACGGTGACCCGCTCCACTTATTCGACAATCCACAAACCGAGCGTTTCAAAACATTTATTCAGGCGATGGTCTGAAATGTTCATTGACCTAATATTAATTCAATCAGGAGGGAAGTTGATGAAAAAATTAATCGTACTCGTGTCTATTGCTTCATTACTGGTCTGTTCGGCGACTGCATTTGCCAAGGACTGGAGCAAAATCAGAATTGGTGTGGAAGGAGCCTATCCTCCATTTTCCTATGTAGAACCAAATGGTGAGCTGGCCGGTTTTGATATCGACATAGCCAAAGCACTCGGCGAGGCGATGGGTGCTGAAATCACCCTGGTCGCACAGGACTGGGACGGCATTATCCCAGCCCTTCTGGCCAAGAAGTACGATGCGATCATCGCCTCAATGTCTATCACTGAGGAGCGCAAGAAAAAAGTGGCATTCACCAATAAGTACTATCAAACCCCGGCCAAATTTGTCATGAAGAAAGGCGCCATGACGGAGTTTTCCCGCGAGGCCATCAAAGGTAAAAAAGTTGGTGTACAGCGAGCCACCATTCATGATCGCTATCTTACTGATAATTACGGCAACGATGTCGAAGTTAAACGTTATGGCACCCAGGACGAAGCGTATCTCGACCTTACCGCCGGCCGGGTTGATATGTTACTGGCAGACAGCGTTGCACTTTCTGACGGATTCCTGAAAAAACCGGAAGGTGCCGGTTACCAGTTCATCGGGCCGGACCTGAGCGATCCCAAATGGTTTGGCGATGGAGCAGGAATTGCCATCCGTAAATCGGATACCGATCTGGTTGATAAATTCAACATGGCGATCGAGAAGATTCGCAGTGACGGAACTTACAAAAAAATCCAGGACAAATATTTTGATTTTAATGTCTATGGTGAATAACCATATTTTGAGCTAATCGGAATCGCTTACCCGCATGGTCAGCCTGCGGGTAAGCACTCCTCATCCCGTTAGAACTATGCTTAATCTTCAAGGCTATGGTCCAAGTATTCTCGAAGGAACGATTCTTTCCCTCGAGGTATCAATCGCTTCATTGGGGATTGCGATGCTGCTTGGTATCATTGGAGCCTTGTCGAAACTCTCCAATTCCAAACCCCTGAGGCTGGTTGCCCAGCTCTATACAACAATCATCCGGGGTATCCCCGATCTGGTCCTGATGTTACTCGTCTTTTTTGGCGGTCAGGTCTTCATCAATCAAATCGGACCGCTTGTTGGGTACGATGAGTATATTGATATCAACCCGTTCATCGCTGGTGTGTCAACCATCGGTTTTATATTTGGCGCCTATATGACTGAAACCTTCCGGGGTGCCATACTCGCCGTCAGTAAAGGACAGCTTGAGGCAGGCAGTGCTTACGGCATGAGCAATTTTTTGGTCTTCAGGCGAATCACCCTGCCACAGATGATCAGGCATGCCCTGCCTGCTTTTGGTAACAACTGGCTGGTATTGATCAAAACGACTGCGCTGGTTTCAATCATCGGCCTTGATGATATGGTCAGAAAAGCCGGTCTTGCAGCCGGTGCAACCAGAAAACCGTTCACCTTTTATCTGGTTGTGGCCATCAATTACCTTATTATCACCACCGTTTCAATCTACCTGCTGAAATACCTTGAGAAACGTTACTCCGTCGGTGTACGGGAGGCCTCTGATTGATGGATCTGTCAATTATCCTCGATAACCTGGACATTTATCTCCAGGGTCTCAAGAACACTGCTATACTGGTATCCCTCTCTTTAGTGATCGGGCTGCTTCTGGCAGTGCCGCTGGCTATCTTGAGAACCACCGGCAACTGGTTTGTCCAAGCTCCAGTTCGGGCATTTGTCTACTTCTTCAGGGGCACCCCGCTCCTGGTTCAGATGTTTCTGGTCTACTATGGCTTCGGGCAGTTTGAATTGATCAAGTCCAGTATTCTGTGGCCCCTATTCAGGGAAGCTTATTTCTGCGCACTTTTCACCTTTACCCTGAACACCTGCGCCTATACCACCGAAATAATCAGAGGGGCTATTAAGGCGACTCCCGTCGGTGAAATCGAAGCTGCGCTTGCGGCAGGCATGTCAAAAATGAAGATGTACCGACGCGTTATCCTCCCCAGCGCCTTCAGGCGAGCTCTGCCGGCGTATAGTAATGAGATTATTTTTATGTTGCATGGGAGCTCGCTGGCAAGCGTTATTACTATCATCGATATTACCGGGGCTGCCAGAATTGTTAATTCCCGCTATTACAGTCCTTACGAAGCATTCCTAACGGCAGCGCTCTTTTATCTGGGGCTGACCTTCTGTATTGTTTTTCTGGTAAAAAGGCTTGAGAACAGATGGTTCGCTCACCTGCAACCACAGGTACAGGAAAAAACCCAGCGCAAGCCTGTATGAGGCTTACCATGATGAAAAGCGAAGAGATCAAATCACTTCCGTTCAGTGCACCAGGAACCACCCGATCACTCAAGATTATCCGGTACGGAACCCCTGGAAGCACTCCCAAAGTCTATATACAAGCCGGTCTGCACGCTGATGAAGCGCCCGGCTATATTGTGGCTCACCATCTTGAAGCATTGCTCGATCAACAGGCTGCTGCCAACAACATCGCCGGAGAAATCATTCTGGTACCCGCAGCTAATCCCATTGGCTTATCGCAATGGCAGCATGAGTCACTGAACGGCAGATTTGACCAGAATAATGGCATCAATTTCAATCGTAATCATCTCGATCTCAGCGAACAGATAGCCACCGAGGTTGAGCATTTGCTCGGGTCTGATTCGCAAAAAAACATCGACCTGATCCGAAAAAAAAGTGGCGAACTCATTGCCGCCCATGAGCCAGTTGAAGAAGCTTCTGCCCTGAAGAAACTGCTCCTGAGCCTCTCCCACGATGCTGATATTGTCCTTGATCTGCATTGTGATCTCGAAGCCCTGATCCACCTGTACCTTGGCACTCCCCTCTGGGAAGATGGAAAAATCCTGGCGGAATGTCTGGATTCCAGAGTGAATCTAGTGGCGGCAAATTCAGGAGGTGGCCCCTTTGATGAAGCAAATAGCAGGATTTGGTGGGATTTAGCCAAGCGCTTTCCGGATAAACCAATTCCACCCGCCTGTTTTGCAGCTACGGTAGAGTTGCGCGGGTTTGCTGATACCAACTATCAGCAGAACAAAACTGATGCGCAAAACCTGATGCGCTTTCTTGGCTGCAAAAACGTGTTCTGCCAGCCAATCGAGAAACCTCCGGAGAACAGTGACCACCATTCAAGTCCACTCACCGGTGTCGACTACGTCAAGGCGACGGAGCCGGGAATCATCTGTTATACCCGGGAACTCGGAGCGTTCATCAACAAAGGTGAGGTGATCGCCACCGTCATCAACCCGCTCACGGAAAATAACAACCAGGCGCCAGCTGAGCTTCGAGCTCAGACTTCGGGCATTCTTTTCTCCCGTTCAGGAGACCGTTTTGCCCATCCCGGCAGGATCATCGCCAAGATTGCTGGAATGGAACCTCTGCGCGATGAATCCGGTACTCTGCTCACAATGTAGTATCTGAGTGGGAATTCCCATCCGCCGCCTGATCTGTTTTGACCTGCGTACCTGTCTGATAGTCGGTTCTAAAAGCCAGGAAAAGGGCAATGCAGGCAATTGTGGCGGAAAACCCGAAGACCGTTTTATAGGCAGCCGCCCCCAGGTGCTCCAGCAGATCGAGGGTTTTTCCAAAGGCCAGTGGATACCCGACAGTCAGGGGCAAGGTTAGAAACGGGCCCAGGGCAAAATAGGAGGTGGTATCTTCGCGCGTGGCAAATTGTTTGACCGAGGGTGGATACACCATATTTCTAATTGCCCGGACAAAACCCAGCATGTAACTGACCAGAAAAAAGGTAAGATACCCCGGTATTATACACAACAAAATAAGCGCTATCAGCGTCAATATTTTGGAGAGGATAAATTTCTCGCGCAGCTGCAACAGATTCATCGCCCCCAACAAGATATTAACCGTTATTGAACCACCATATATACAGGCTACAAAAGCCCCCGCAGCAATTGCCGGAGAGACCTGATAATAGGAGGTGGCGTAGTTTGCATAAAAAGAAAGTGAGGTCAGGATTATGGTAAATTCGATATCTGCGGCGGCCAGAAATATCAGGAATTTCTTATTGGTGACAATCTCTTTAAACGCTGTCCTGGTATGTACCAGAAACGAGGTATTATCGGCAGGAACGGTGGTATCTTCAACGATTTCCCGGTTGATGAGAAAACCGAGCGAACCCATCAGGAAAAAACAACCCGCACCAATAAATATCCAACCTGAAGCCTGCACCGAAAACGAATAACGCTCAACAATGCCCAAAATAAGAAAGCTCGACAATACTTTTGCAATATTCTGGCACAGCATCATATAGCCAAGACCGGGCACGGTACGCGATTCAGAAAATATCCGCACCAGGTAGTTGAGCCAGACCGGTATGGTAAGGCCAATGCAGATGGAAAAGAGCGCATAGGAGATAAAGAATATCGGCAGTACTCCTTCGGGTTTACCCCAGGCCAACAAAATCAGACCGAAAAAAAGAATCGACAGTGCAGAAACCAGGTGCAGGATAATGACCAATCCTCTTTTTCTGACCAGATTGCGCGACAGATATGAGGAAAAAAGTGGAAAACAGGAAATACCGATTACGAAAATTGACGGCACCAGCCCGATCAGAAAGCTCGAGGCACCCAGATGTTTGAGAAATAATTGCAAAAAGGTTGATTCAAGGACAATGGGAAATCCCAATCCCCAGAAAAATTCGACAAGTGAGACGCCCGCAACATTCCTGAAAAAGTATCGATCTTTGAGCTGATCCATGCAAAGGAGCCCAGTGCTTTAAAGGTGTGAAACGATTTTTGCAATGGCATTGGCCAGTGCTTTGGCATGCACTTTTCCGGCGAAATGCACCGGACTTTTACCATGTATCGGATCCCAGCCTGCCGGATCGGCAAAACAGAAAAATTGGGTTTCAAGCCCCATGCGGGTGATCCCATCCTCAACTTTCATACCAATCACCTTTTGCGCCGCCTCCCAGCTGGCCCCGCAGGGTGCCCCTCGCACAACCTTGATATTGGAGATCACGCCCTGCTCAACCGCAACCTCAAATTCCGGAGTGCCAAACTTACTGCCATACGTGTCAAGACAATCCTGCCTCGAAAGTCCACATCACGTTGG
>QZLB01000308.1 GCA_004796425.1 Desulfobulbaceae bacterium
GCTTCTACCATGAAAGAAACAGCACCAATAACGCACGCAAATCTTCACTTACCAGGGAGCATATCATGAAATCATTATACCAGAAGCGCTCACCCCACCTGATCGTATTTACCATTACCACCCTGCTTTTCCTTGTCATGGTCCACGACGCCATGGCCCGTTCATCTGCACCACCGATCGTAACAACTGATGAAGTTGTGTCTCTTGAGACCTCACTCGTCCAGACCAAGGTTCTCAAAGGTTCCGACGGCAAGGTTTCAATGGATATCAGTCTTATTGCCTCCGATTTACCGCCGGACAACCGTGCCATTACTCAACCCGTCGATCTGATTATCGTCCTCGATCGCTCCGGTTCAATGAACGGTCAGAAGATCAATGATGCCCGGACAGCCATGCTGCGGTTAATGGATCATCTCACCGGTGCCGATAGACTGGGTATTGTCAGCTACGCCAATAACGTTGTTGTCCATTCACCGCTGGTGTCTATGAATTATCCGAACGTTTCAAGACTGCGCCGTCTGGTCGCAAATATTGGTGCCGGTGGAGGTACCAACCTCGGTAGCGGATTGCACACCGGGGTAGACATGTTCTCTTCAAGTCCTGATTACGGACGGCAGCGAAAGCTGATCTTGATCTCGGATGGGCTCGCAAATCAGGGCGTTACTTACCCAAGACGACTCGGGATGATGGCCTCGAATGGCCCGGAACATAACTTCACGGTCAGCAGTGTCGGGGTGGGTTATGACTTTAACGAGCAATTGATGACCACGATTGCGGACTACGGTGGTGGCAGTTATTATTTCCTCGAAGACCCCAACCATTTTGCCTGGATATTTCAGAAAGAATTTGACTCTGCCCGTCGTGTGGCAGCCTCGAGTCTTGAAATCAGAATTCAACTGATGGATGGTGTTTCCTTATTAAGTGGCGGTGGCTACCCGATTAAAATGGAGGACAATGTTGCAGTCATCCGACCCGGGGACCTGCTAGCCGGGCAGAAGCGCTCATTTTTCCTTACGTATCAAGTTCCTACCATTAAAGAGCGACAGTTCCAACTGGGGAATATTCAGGTCCGTTACAACCACCAGGGGCGTGCCAAACAACGTGATCACACCCTCAACTATGCAATCTCCTGCGTCTCCAGTAGTGCAGAAGTCGTTGGGAGTTACGACAAAGAGGCATGGGGACAACAGGTGTTGAAAGAAGATTACAACCAGATGAGAAGCAAAGTTGCTGAAGCGGTCAAAGAGGGTAAAAAGCAGGAAGCACTCAATTCAATTGCAGAATATGAGCAGAGAAACCGCAAGTTGAATAGCCAGGTCGGGTCATCGACCGTGTCTGATAATCTTGACCACGATGTACAACAACTCAAGGAGAGTGTTGAGGACACCTTTGTCGGCGCTCCTGCAGCCGTCATGCAGAAGCAGAAAAGGCAGTCAAAAGCGCTTCAGTACGAGAGTTACAAGATCCGAAGAGATAAATAAGAACCACGACCAATTTGGTATCCACAATATAATAAAGAAATGGCACTCTAACCAACCTCATATTCCGTCCACCAATGCAACTCAACAAGCTGCACTGGTGGACGGGATCGTTCGCATTCAAACTTCTTTGTAATTGCCAAAAGATTAATTCTAATATTTGATGTTATTATCTGAGAGGTAATAACATCTGCATCAATGAGGCCAAACACTTGCAATTTCAAAAGGTTCAGAACCAACCAGTATTCATTCAAACTTAATAAATTGATGGTAGCAAGGACTCTTGCTCAGGCAGCCCCAGTATAACAAGTCAATTTATAATTATCTGCTACTAAGGCATTTGTTTTTGTATCTTTCTTGCGATTAGTACGACGATCATGTTTGTTTCGCTAAGCATATAAGGTAATTTTTTCCTGCGATTGATTGCTGGAAAAAATGGTTCCTTTCCACCATCTTATTTATAATGAGTATAAACAAGAAACAGTTAACCAGGCGAAGCTTTCTTCTTACCAGCCTTTTGTTAGGCTAGCGGAACTGATGTAAACACCTTAACATTGAGTGGTTGTGGGTATCCAGGCGAATCATTTTGTTTTGTTCAACTCTGTGCCCCTCAACTTGGTGTAGGGGGGGTGAGCACGACCTTGCAACTTTCAAACAAACAGTCAAGCAGGCCAATTCAATCAAACCTAATTTTGTGTTTATTTGCGAATACTTAGTAAGCCACAGAAATGAAACATCATTTTCTGACTATCAAAGAATAAATGCAGGTTTATAGTTCCCTCATACTGTATTGCTGGCAACCATGACTTAGGTAGGAATCTCACACTGAAATCTCTGCAATATTATCGAGAGACCATCGGCAAAGACTACTACTCTTTCGATCATAAAGTATATATTTTCATTCTTGTAAATTCACAATTATGGGTATCCCCTGAAACTGACCAAAAAGAATTAGAAAAACGCGGCTTGTGGTTAGAACAAACACTCATTAGTTCCGCCCAAAAAAAAGAATTTTTATTGTCTCTCATCATTCACTGTATTATATGCAGCCAGAAGAAATTGGCAATTGGACCAATATCCCTCGACGTAAAATGGCACAACTACTTCAGCTCTTCAGAAAGCCTGGTGTTGTTGCAGTGTTATCAGGCCATGCTCATAGGTTTTCAGTAACAATTACAAATCTATTCAGTTAGTAAGCGAAGAAACAACCAGTAAAAATCTTGACAAGCGTCCTTTGGGTTTTCGTTTATGGCATGTTAATGAAGAGAGACCATTTCAGCATACGTTCCCTCCTTTGAATGGTTACTAGAATTTGATTAAAAACCTCATATTTTATAATTACTAAGGAATCTAAGTTTTAATATAAATAATAATCATTATATGGATTCAAGTGTAAGATATATACATCCAGAACACTCTCGGTACGATGCTATACAATAGAGCAATTTTCAGTTTTAAAAAGTATTCATGTTTAACTACTTGCTAACTAACAACAGCTTTTTCAAAGAATCTGTATCACAGAATCTCTATCTGATATGCGGTGTCATTCTGTTTTATCTTGTTTTATTTCCAGCCCATGCTGCTACAAAGGATTATTCTGACAGACATCAAATCGTTTTGAAACCAGATAAATTCTACTGTTTGACTCACTTTGTTGAAATTGATGATTTGTTCTTTGTCGTCGATTGCTACAACAATAGAGTTTTGTATAGTGATTCTTTAGAAAAGCCACCAGGTCAATGGCATGTTCTTGATAGCACCCTATCCTGGCCGCACTCAATTGCCGGCGATGGAGAATTTTTCATTGTCGATGACAGTTATGCAGACAAGATTTCAATTTATCAACGAACCGAAAGTGGATTTAAAAAGCTTACCAAATTCTTCGAAGTTGGCAAAAGACCACACCGAGTGATTTATGATAGCGTGACGCAGGCCTTTTATGCGCTTTCATCTCTGTCCCAGACGATGACCAAAATAAAAAACAAAGATGGTAAACTTGAAATCATACACACCCGAAAACTACCGTATCTTGGTGGTCACTATACACGATCCTTTTCTATCAGCGGACAATACATGTATTTTGTTTCTGGTCCGGGAAAGATTAGTAAAGCCGCATATATTGATGGTAATTATTCACTTGTCCGGGCTTATTCTGTACCAGCGACCTATCGTGACATGATCGATATCATCTATTTTGGCGGTAAATATTATATCACGGCAATAAGAAATATCATTTTAGAATGTGAAGAGCTTGAAGATATTGAGACTTCAGCATGTAAAAACATTTATAAAGAAAACAAATTTCAAGGTGTGCCATACTACTTTACCCAAATTGGTCAAGATTTGTACGTTACTTCACTTGGCAGTGACAATGTGCTTAAATTTGTGACCGATATGGAAAAGCACAAGGCTCGGACAGTAACCAATAACTGATGGACAACCGAGCAACACGAGCAACACAAGTATTTTTGCTATCAATTAGCATCATCAAGACGCATACCGCTCTCTGGATCAAAAAAGAGTATTTTGGTGGTGTCGAGGGCAAACTTCATTGAGGCTCCGGCTTCTGCGGCAAATTCCGGGCAGGAGCGGCAGATCACCTCAGTGCCGTTAAACTCAACGTGGATCAGGGTGTCAGGTCCGGTTGGCTCTGTTACTTTAACCTCGGCGACCAGCTCGATGATTTGCTGGCGCGATTCAAGTCCCTCGTTGGTATCGGTGATGTTTTCCGGCCGTATGCCCATAATTGCTGATTGGCCAACCGGATAATCACTGCCGTTGGTCAACGGGATAAAGAAGGTCTGATCCTTCGTATTGGTTAACGTTGCACCACGTTGTCCACCCTGCTCTTCGAACTTCACCGGAATAAAGTTCATTGAGGGTGAGCCAATAAACCCGGCCACAAAGAGATTGTTGGGGTTGGAATAAACCCCGTTGGGCGAATCAAACTGCTGGACAATACCATCTTTCATGATCGCGATCCGATCGGCCATGGTCATGGCTTCGATCTGATCGTGGGTTACATAAACGATGGTGGTGCCGAGCCGCTGGTGCAGTTTTTTTATCTCTGCGCGCATCTCTACCCTGAGCTTGGCATCGAGGTTAGAGAGTGGTTCATCAAACAGGAATACCAATGGATCGCGGGCAATGGCCCTGCCCATGGCGACACGCTGTCGCTGACCACCTGAGAGTTGGGAGGGCTTGCGTTCGAGCAGATCTTCGATCTGCAGGATCTCTGAGACCTTTTTTATCTGTTCTTCCCGTTTATCCTTGGGTACTTTCCGGGTCTCCAACCCAAAGGAGAGGTTTTTCCGAATGGTCATGTTGGGATAGAGAGCGTAGGACTGAAAAACCATGGCGATATCTCGATCTTTGGGCGGTACGTTGTTAACCACCCGCTCGCCGATGCGTATTTCTCCAGAGGAAATCGAGTCCAGCCCGGCAATCAGGTTCAACAGGGTTGATTTTCCACAGCCCGAAGGACCTACCAGTACCAGAAACTCGCCCGCTTCAATGGCGATATTAATCCCTTTGAGCACCTCTACGCTGCCAAACCGTTTATAGACCTGATCGATAACAAGTGATGCCATCCCTTACCCCTTCACAGCACCGGCGGTGAGACCGCGGACAAAATATTTACCAGCAGCAAAATAGACGAACAGTGTCGGCAGGGCTGCAATAATTGCCGCCGCCATATCGACATTGTACTCTTTCACCGCTGAGGACGTATTTACAAGGTTGTTCAGAGCCACCGTAACCGGTTGCGTATCACCGGTTGAAAAGCAGACTCCAAAGAGAAAATCGTTCCAAATCTGGGTTGTCTGCCAGATGATGGTAACCATGAAGATCGGTTTGCTCACCGGTAGCATGATCTTCCAGAAGATACGCCAGAACCCGGCGCCGTCAATCTTGGCCGCATTGACCAGCTCATCGGGTATACCGACATAGAAATTGCGGAAAAATAAGGTCGTAAAGGCCAGACCGTAAACGGTATGAACCAGGACCAGACCACTAACGGTACCTGAGATTCCAAGTACGCCAAGGGTTCTGGCCATGGGCAGCAGAATTACCTGGAACGGAATAAAGCAGCCGAGCAACAACATAGCGAAAAAAGTATCACTCCCACGAAACTTCCATTTTGACAGGACGTAACCATTTAACGCCCCGATCAAGGTCGAAATTAAAACTGCTGGGATGGCAATCCGCAGTGAGTTCATAAAGAACCCTTTGATACCTTCGTTGGCAACCCCGATGGTTGCCGTGCCCCAGGCCTTAAGCCAAGGCTCGAAAGTCGGTGCTTTGGGCAGAGAGATCAAGGTACCCGTCCTGATTTCCGCCATTGGTTTAATCGAGGTGATGATCATCACAAACAGCGGGGCGAGAAAGTAAAGGGCAAAGAGCAGTAGGATTGCATAGAGCGCTGCTCTTCCGGCCATTTCGGTATAACTTCTTGAACTGGTGCTAGCCATTTTTCTTACTCCGCAACTCTGAGTAGAGATAAGGGACAATCAACGCCATGACCATCATGAACATCATGGTGGCACTGGAGGCACCCAACGCCAGTCTGCCACGGGTAAACGCATATTCATACATGAATGTGGCCGGTAGATCAGTCGAATAGCCCGGACCACCGCGGGTAAGCACCACGACCAGGTCAAAACTCTTGATGGCGATATGGGTCAGGATGATGAAAGCCCCAAAAAAGACCGGCCGGAGACTGGGGATAATAATCTTCCAGTAAATTCGGGGTAATGATGCACCATCAACTTGAGCAGCCTTGATAATGGAGCTGTCGATACCACGCAGACCGGCGAGGAACATGGCCATGACAAATCCGGTTGACTGCCAGACGGCAGCGATCACCACGGTATAAATGGCCATATCGGCATTAACCAACCAGTCGAAACTAAAGCTTTCCCAACCCATTTCCCGCACCAACCGCTCCAGGCCGAGCCCGGGATTGAGCATCCATCGCCAGGCGGTACCGGTGACGACGAAGGAGAGGGAAAGTGGGTAGAGATAGATGGAGCGGATGGCCCCTTCCAGACGGATTTTCTGATCAAGAAAGATGGCCAGCAACAACCCAAAAACGGTACAGAATCCGATGAAAAGCCCGCCATAAATCAGCAGGTTCTTGCAGGCGACATACCACCGGTCAATCTTCCAGAGTTTGACATACTGCACCAGTCCAACAAAATCATAGTTGGGCAGAAACGTCGACTTGGACATGGAGATGTAGACGGTCCAGAGAATAAAACCGTAGATAAAAACCATCATTGCGATAAAACTCGGGGCTACCACGAGTTTTGGCAAGGCATTTTCCAGGATGGTAAGCGGGTTGTATGATCGCTCTGCAGATTGCATAACTGCTCTCTGATGAAAAGCCAGGTAAAGTGTTACTTCACCTGGCTTTTATTTACTGCATATGTCTTTTCAGACGCTTACATCTTCGCTTCTTCTACTGCGGCCGCAAGCTTCATGGTCGCATCGGCTGCAGACATGTCTGAATTGTAGAAGTTGGTTACTACATCAAACATCGCGCCGCGAATCGCAGGGGAAACCGCCATTTCATGAGCCATTGAAGGCATCAGGCCACCACTTTTTGCGGTATCGGTAAAATCACCCATGGCAGAGACTGCGATCATATCAAACGGATCTTCTGCGATTCCTGAGCGAACCGGGATGGATCCTTTGTTGACGTTAAATACGGTCTGGAATGCAGGAGAAAGAATCAACCGTGCCATTGCAGACTGAGCTTTTTTCGCATCCGCATCTTTCACATCGAACATGATGAAAGAATCGATGTTGAACAGAAACGCATCATCTGTTCCCGGTGCCGGTACTGCGTCATAGTCGGTTCCAGGCTTCTTGCCAGCAGCGGTGAACTCACCTTTGGCCCAATCACCCATGAACTGAACAGCAGCCTCACCTTTTATAACCATGGCGGTTGCCAGGTTCCAGTCACGCCCGGGCGCACTGGCATCGGTGTACTGTTTCATCTTTTTCATGACTTCAAAGCACTGTACCATGGTGTCGCTCTTCAGAGCAGCAATATCTGCCTCAACCAGCGCTTTTTTGTAGAAGTCATTGCCGCCAACACCGGCTACGATGGTTTCCCATACAGTTGCTTCCTGCCAGTTCTGTCCACCCCAAGCAATTGGAGTAACACCAGCTTTCTGCAGCTTGTCCATGGCCATGAAGAATTCATCCCAGGTTTTGGGATAGGCAATACCGTTTTTGTCAAAAACCGACTTGTTGAGCCACATCCAGTTGATACGATGTACATTGACCGGTACCGCAACCCAGCTGCCGTCATATTTCATTACGTCCGAAACCACCTTCGGTACGGTGGTATCCCAACCTTCAGCCTTGGCAACAGAATCGAGGCTGGTCAGAACGCCGAGATCCGCCCAATCCTGAATCTGCGGGCCTTTTACCTGGGCTGCAGTTGGCGGGTTGCCACCAACGGCGCGGGACTTCAGGGTGGTCATTGCAGCACTACCACCACCACCGGCAACGGCAAAGTCCTTCCAGACATGCCCTTCTTTCTCAAGCATTTTCTGCAACTCCTGCACTGCTGCTGCTTCTCCACCAGAAGTCCACCAGTGAAGTACCTCAACCTCTCCAGCCACTACGTTCGTTGCAGAGATCATTACTGCTGCAACGAGTGAAACCAGCAACGCCATTTTTTTTCTCATGATACGCTCCTTCTTCAGATCAATATTCGTGAAGTTTCTCTACTCTGCCAAGCTCGCTCTCCCCTCCAGACGATTAAACAAAGAGTGAATTATATCGTGCCAGCGCGTTTGACAGCCCACAACAAAAGAGTTACTGCAAAACATGAATTAACGTGCTTTATCCAGTCAAATGCCACATAACTGCCTAACTGTCAAGTTTATTTTTTGCTGATTATCCTGGATAATAAGAGACCACAGCAAAAAAACATCATAATTTCTACCAACTGCTTGGTGTAAAAAAAAACATTGACAATCGCCTCTTCACTCACTTATTTTATATTTTGAATTATCGACAAAGTTGTTTCAACCAACGAGGGCAGATGGGCGCTAACAAAAATGCATCCCTAACCGTGAGGAATTTCCAAAAAGCCCTGCATCGGTCAACCATTCTTGACCTGATCAGGACTAATGGGTTGATTTCGCGCACTGAGCTTGCCCGACAAACCCGGCTCAGCCAGGCTTCGGTAACCGGAATCACTGCTGATCTGAGAGACGAGGGATTGATTGAGGAAAAGCAGACTGGGGTGTCTGAAGGCGGACGGAAACCGATTTTGCTGGCGATAAACCCCGATGGCGTTCATGTTATCGGCGTCAATCTCTCCATCGGTCAGGTTCGGGTGGTTATCATCAATTTCCAGGCAGAACTCAAAGCTTCCTACATCACCCCGCTTGAAAAAGATTACTACAGCCCTGAAGAGATGGTTGACATCATTGCCCAGGCTATACAGGCATGCATGTGGGAGTCAAATTATTCGCGGGACCAGATTGCCGGGGTTGGCGTCGGCATTCCAGGCCCGGTTGATGCAAGAACCGGAACAATCCGTTTCCTCCCCAACTATGGTTGGTCAAATATTGCCTTTCGGGATCTGTTACGCAGTAAAATCAATCATCCGGTATTTATCGACAACAGTGCCAATAACCTGGCAATTGCTGAACATTGGTTTGGCGGTGGCAAAGGTATTAACAACTTTCTGGTTGTCACTCTGGAAAATGGTGTTGGTGCAGGCCTGGTTGTTAATGGCCAGCTCCTCCGGGGACACCAGGGAATTGCCAGTGAGTTCGGACATACCTGCGCCGACCCCGATGGCCCACTCTGCCGTTGTGGCCGCAAGGGGTGTATCGAAGCGTTTGTCGGCAATAACAGTATCATTCGGGACTGCAAGACCCTGATCAAGCAGGGAAAATGGTCTGGAGAAATAGCAGATCCTGATAAACTCGTTTTTACTGACGTATTGGCCGAACTCAAGCATGGCAATAAGGAGTTGGAACTCATATACAAAAAAGCGGGTGAGGTTCTGGGCATTGGTATCTATAATCTGGTCACCCTGCTGAACCCTGAGTTGGTCATTATCACCGGCAAAGGTACCAAATCCGGCGCGGTACTTTTTGACCCAATGTTCAAGATATTGGAAACCTACAAGAAGGGTGAATTTGGTTTCGAACATACCAAGATCATTATCCAGGGAAGTACGGATCTGGATATGATCAGAGAAGGGAGCAACCACGGCGGTTCTGATGGTGACTGGGCCAAAGAATCCGGAACGCTTGTGCTCAGAGAGATTTACAAATCCCCCACCATCATCTAGCTTTGTCTAATCGCTGCCCAGCGATTTTATATCTACTCAAACCAGGTTATATCAGTCTATACCATTGAACTGTAGCGCTTTCTGTGCGATAATGTGGCCCTGGAATGGTCTCATTGCTATTGAACCACCATTCTCATCTCCAGAGCCCAAAAGAAGAAACTTTTAAATGCATCATCCTAGATTATTGTTGACCGCTTCTATTTGATGGTTAATTATTAAATAGTAATACATTCTTATTTAGAGCATCATGATAAAAACAGACCCACAAGAAGTTGAACAACGGCTAAAGCAATTTGAGCTGGCTTGTCGCCAAAAAGGGGTGAAGCTCACCCACCAGCGAATTGAGATTTTTCGGGAGGTCGCTGAAGCCACCGATCACCCAGATACCGAACAGATCTACCAGCGTTTGAAGAATCGGCTCCCAACACTCTCGTTGGATACCGTCTATCGGACATTATGGTTACTCAAAGACCTGGACCTACTGGTGACACTCGGTACAAGCCGTGAACGAACCCGTTTTGACGCAAACCTGAAAGGACATCATCACCAGGTTTGCACCAAGTGTGGGGCTATCAGTGATTTTTACAGTGATGATCTGGACAAGGTGAAACTGCCAGAACCGTTGGGTATGCTTGTTGAGATCGAAGCAACTCACGTAGAAGTTCGGGGGATCTGCCGTAACTGTTTGAAATCGACCTGATATTTGCTTAATCGATTTCCGTAGTTCCTCCAGCCCAGTGGTTCAGACAATGCGTTCGATCAGCAATTAAACTAACAACTGGAGGTAGTGTAATGAGCACACAAGGGAAATGCCCCGTTACAGGGGCCGGAGGAAAAAAACCATCGGAAGCAACCACAAACCGCGATTGGTGGCCGGAGCAGCTTGACCTCGATATTCTTCGCCAACATGCCAAAGAATTCAATCCACTGGGTGAGGGATTCAACTACCGCGAAGCATTTAACAGCCTCGACCTGACAGCGGTCAAACAGGATCTCCTCGATCTGATGACTGATTCGCAAGACTGGTGGCCTGCGGACTGGGGTCATTACGGTGGCTTGTTCATCCGCATGGCCTGGCACAGTGCCGGGACCTACCGGACAGGAGACGGCCGTGGTGGCGGTGGCAGTGGAAATCAACGATTTGCGCCACTCAACAGCTGGCCGGACAATGTAAATCTGGACAAGGCACGACGTCTGTTATGGCCAATCAAGAAAAAATACGGCCGCAAACTCTCCTGGGCTGATCTGCTGATATTAACCGGTAACGTCGCACTAGAATCCATGGGCTTCAAAACCTTTGGCTTTGGCGGTGGTCGTGACGATATCTGGGAGCCAGAAAAAGACATTTACTGGGGCACCGAAGAAATCTGGCTGGGCGATTCCCGGTACTCCGGTGAGCGCGATCTGGAAAACCCTCTGGCCGCAGTCCAGATGGGATTGATCTATGTTAACCCGGAAGGTCCCAACGGCAACCCCGATCCGGTAGCCTCTGGAATTGATGTACGGGAAACCTTTGGCCGCATGGGTATGAACGACGAGGAGACCGTGGCTCTGGTGGCCGGTGGTCACACCTTCGGAAAATGCCATGGTGCCGGGCCTGCCGATCACGTCGGTCCGGAACCCGAGGGTGCACCGATTGAAGCCCAGGGTCTTGGCTGGGAAAGCAGCTTCGGCAGCGGCAAGGGTGGTGACACCATCAGCAGCGGTATCGAAGGTGCCTGGAAGCCGGAGCCGACGACCTGGGATATGGGGTATCTCAAAGTGCTTTTCAAGTACGAATGGGAACTGGTCAAGAGTCCGGCCGGCGCCAATCAGTGGCTGGCTAAGGATGTTGAGGATGAGGACTTGGTGGTAGACGCCCATGATCCTACAAAGAGACTTCGACCGATGATGACCACGGCGGATCTTTCGCTGCGGTTTGATCCGATTTATGAGCCGATTGCCCGCAACTACCTGGCCAACCCTGAAGCTTTTGCAGATGCATTCGCCCGAGCCTGGTTCAAACTGACCCATCGAGACATGGGTCCGCGCGCCCGCTATCTTGGCCCGGAAGTTCCCGAAGAGGAACTGATTTGGCAGGATCCAATCCCGGCGGTTGATCATGAACTGATCAACGATGAAGATGTGGTAGTGCTCAAAGAGAAAATTCTTGCTACCGACCTTTCGGTTAGTGATCTTGTTTCAACTGCCTGGGCTTCTGCTTCAACCTTCAGAGGATCCGATATGCGTGGTGGGGCAAATGGTGCACGTATCCGCTTGGCTCCTCAGAAAGACTGGCAGGTCAACCAACCGGTAAAGCTGGCCAGTGTCCTGAACGCACTGAACGGAATCAAAGAATCCTTTGGCAAGACCGTATCATTGGCAGACCTGATTGTGCTTGCCGGTTGCGCCGGTATTGAAAAGGCTGCCAAAGACGGTGGTTTAGATATTTCGGTGCCATTTACTCCCGGACGCATGGATGCGAGCCAAGAGCAGACCGATGAGCGTTCATTCAGCGTGCTGGAACCAGAGGCTGATGGTTTCAGGAACTACCAGAAAACAACTTTCAGCATCCCCGCAGAAGAGATGCTGGTTGATCGTGCCCAACTCCTCACCCTCAGCGCTCCGGAGATGACCGTGCTGCTGGGTGGACTACGAGTAATTGGTATCAATGCCGATGGTTCCAATCGCGGCGTATTCACTGACCGGCCAGGTGTATTATCAACCGACTTTTTTACCAACTTGCTGGATATGGGTAC
>QZLB01000191.1 GCA_004796425.1 Desulfobulbaceae bacterium
GCGAATGATCCTACCAGTACTGCATGGCATCTTTAAACAAGCCACTCAGTTCATCGGGGCCGGCTGGCCTCGGTGAAAGCTTGGTAACCCGATGTTGGGGTAATGTACCTTCCACTAATCGGGGAATATCAGACTCTGAGAACCCGACATCCTTGAGGCCATTGGGTATTTTAAATCGTTTAAAATATTCAATCATAGTTGCAGCCAGCAACTCACCACCCTCATTTTCATCAATCCCGTCGGTATCAGCACCGAGAGCGGCCGCTGCTTCCAAATGCCGTTTGGGGTTGGAAGAGCCGGTGAATCTGAACACCGCCGGTGCATTTATCGCTACTGAAATACCATGGGGGATAATCGGATGCTCGGAGATATAGTCGGGTGCAATATACTCGCGTACCATTCCGGACACCGGGTAAGACATCCCATGGGGTAATGAGACCCCTGCATTGCCAAAACCTACTCCTGCAAACGCAGCGGCAAGGGCCATCTGACCGCGTGCTTCAATATTGACCGGATCCTCAACCGCGGTAACAAAGTGATCGGCCATAATTTCCATCGCTTTGATTGCCCACATATCGCTGATAGGGTTGGCACCCTGATAGGCGGGGCGGTAGATTGGACGATCGGGCCGAGGTCGATTGGTATAGTCGATGGCGGTATACGATTCAACGGCATGGGTGAGAATATCAAGGGCGGTTGAAGCCGTGATCATCGGTGGCATAGTGATGGTATTTAACGGATCAACAATGCCCAGGGTCGGCTTGAGCAACCGGGACGCGATGCCGGTTTTGGCGTGCATCTCTTCAAGATCAAAGATCGCCACACCGGTTGTTTCACTGCCGGTACCTGCGGTGGTGGGAATAGCAAACAGTGGTTTCAGTGGACCGGGAACAGGCTTGCCTGCACCAATTGGCGCATTCACATAGGCCAGGAAATCATCAGGGGGATAGGTTGCATAAAGATTGGCGGCTTTGGCGGTGTCAATAACGGACCCGCCACCCAGGGCAACAAAGGAATCAACCTCATGTTTTGTCGCAAACGCGATGGCTTCCTTGAATGAACTATCGGTCGGTTCCACCCGCACCTGATCAAAGAGCACATAGTCCAACCCCTCTGCCTCCAGGGAATCGGTAACCATTTTCATCATTGGTAAACAGGCAATATTGGGGTCGGTGAGCAACATCGCTTTTTTTACCCCGAGGTCTTTGAGATCCATACCAACTTCGGCGGTAATCCCTTCTCCGAACCTGATGTTCGATGCAGCCATTTCAAAACCAATTTCACGTTCCATATCACCCTCCTGAACTTTTCGGTTGTTTTAACAGCCGGTATTTGATGTAGACTGGCAGTCAGCCTCATTCTGGTATAACCAGCACAAATGTATACCGGACATTTTTGTTCAGTAAATAGTCTTTTTTGCCCATTTGATGTGCATATTTGCACATCTGCTGGTATACTTGTCTGTCAGGGTGAATACTGATTGAACGACTTTTTATACTCAGGAGCTTTCAATGAATCTAAATTGGGATGATGTTCGCTATTTCTTAGCGGTATGCAGACGTCACTCTTTTGTCGGTGCAGCGTCTGAACTCAAGGTCACTCATACCACCGTGGCCAGACGTATCTCATCCTTGGAAGAGGCATTACAGACCCGTTTGTTTCTCAGGACAGAGCGGGGAACCAATCTCACACCCGCCGGAGAATCCCTGCTACCTTATGCAGAGCAAATTGAGAGCAATTGTATCAATATCACGGCCCAGGTATCAGAGCAGGAAAACCCGATATCAGGAGTGATCAGAATCGGTGCACCCGATGGCATTGGCACCTATTTTCTGAGTTCCTGCCTCGCCGAGCTCCAGTCACTATATCCCCATCTCGAAGTCGAGTTGATTGCCGTACCGGTTTACTACAGTCTCTCAAAACGTGAAATTGATATTCTGATAACCGTACACCAGCCAAGCCGGGGCAAAACGATCTTTACCAAACTCATCGACTACCAACTTGGCTTATTTAGTTCTGCCTCTTATCTGGCTGGAAAGAATCCACCAGCAACGCGAAAGGAACTCCGGCAGCATCGACTGGTTGGCTATATTGAAGAAATGTTGTTTGATCAGGACCTTGATTTTATGGAAGAAATCCTTCCCGGGCTCTCCGCAGAGTTCCGTACGCCCACTGTTGTCGCCCAGCTCCAGGCAGTCAAGGCGGGCGCAGGAATTGGCGTGATACCTTTCTTCATGGCCCATCAGGAACCCGACCTCATACCGATCCTGGCCGGCCACTCCATCAGAAAATCATACTGGCTTCAGGTCAATCCCGATTCACAGCAACTGGCCCGGGTAAAGACCACCATAGAATTTATCACCGGGCAGATTAAAGCGGCTGCCGGGCAATTTCTGGAATACCATCCGCCAACCTGAGTACACTGGAATCTGCTCTTTACCGCTCGCCGGTTACCAGTCGCACGCCCAGGCCGATCAGCATGATGCCACTCACCCGATCAACCCATTTCAGCACTGACGGATGTTGCCTGAACCAATTTGATAACGCACCAGCAAAGTAGCCGACCGGACCCTTGACCATGAAGGTAAGGATGGAAAAGCTCACCCCGAGCGCAAATAACAGAGTCGTGGGATGTGTCGCATCGGTCGGGATAAATTGGGGTAGAAAAGCAAAGTAGAAAATAGTGATGTGGGGATTGGATATGTTTGAAAACGCGCCGGTTACAAACATACGTCGGTAAGACTGATGGTTGTTGCCGGTGAGTTCAATCCCTTTTCGGTGTGAGCGAATCAGTTTAATACCCAGGTAGAACAAGTAGCAGGCACCGACGGTCTTCAAGATAAGAAACAGTGATTTGGAGGCCATCAGTAAAGCTCCCAACCCGGCTGCGGCAAGCAATGAGTGCCCGAGCAAGCCAAGACTGACACCGGTTGCCGTTATTACCCCGGCCCTGGCACCATGTGAAACTGCCCGTGACATGACCAGAAGCATATCCTGCCCAGGAGTTAAGATGACCACCAGTGAGGCGGCAATAAAAAGAAGAAGCTGTGTTTCCATTTGAATCCTGTCTGGTTGGAAATTCTGTGAAATCCGGTACCATTTGATTTTGATACCGTGCACAATTACCGATCTGAACAACTCACTGTTTAGCGCTATTGAATGACGAAATCAAGGCTATTTTGCCTCTGGCGTATGGCGCTGAGAAGATGAAGAGGGCCAAGCCGTTTTGCCGCTTGCAGCGGTTTGATTGATCTCGTATAGTCAGTCACAGATCATCTCGCAGCTCACCAATAATCTGGATCGATACCATGAGGAGGAAGGCACAGTCAAATGAACGTGGCAGCAGTCTGCAACGTGGTTGGGGTTCTCTTAATGGTTACCGGGGGGTCAATGTTACTCCCCATTGTCTGCTCACTCATTTATCAGGAAGGCGATTTTTCTGCTTTGCTGATTTCGGCCCTGATCTTGATCTTTAGTGGTCTGCCATTGCGATGGTTGTTCAGAAAAAGTGATGTCTTGAACATAAGGGAAGGTATCCTGGTTGCAGTCTTCTGCTGGGTGGTCATATCCGCCATATCAGCCCTGCCATTCATCATTCATGGCTCAATTCCATCTTTCACTGATGCGTTCTTTGAAATGATGTCAGGGTATACAACCACGGGTGCCACTATTCTCCGTGATATTGAGTCCTTACCACACGGACTGCTGTTCTGGAGATCACAGACCCATCTCCTGGGAGGTATGGGCTTTTTAACATTGACTATTATTTTTCTCCCCCATGGGGTTTCCGGCCTCCGACTATTCAGAGCAGAATCTAGTCCAGGCCAGGTAATTACCCGAGATCGTTTCGTATCGCGCAACCGTGATGCAATGATTTGGCTCTGGGCAATTTATCTTGGTCTCAATGTAATCCAGACCATCTTTCTCTGGTTTGCTGGTATGGAGATCTTCGATGCCCTCTGCACATCGTTTGGTACCGTTTCAACCTCCGGATACTCACCAAAGAATCTGTCTATTGGGTATTATAACAGCGGTATAATCGATTGGATTGTTATTCTATTCATGTTCCTTGGAGGCATGACTTTTGTCCTGTTTTTCCAGATGATTAAAGGAAACTTCAAAGTCATTGCGAAAAATACCGAATTTCGCTGGTATATCGGGTTCGTTCTATTCTTCTGTGGTGCGACCTCAATGAGTCTCTGGGTATCACAGACCTATCAGGACTTTGGAGAGGCATTACGTTATGGAACTTTTCAAGCGCTGTCCCTTCTCACGACGACCGGATTTACCACTGCGGATTATGAACTTTGGCCCCAGACGGCCCAAATGTTTCTTTTCTCCGTTTGTTTTATTGGCGCGTGCGCCGGGTCGACCACCAGTGGAATTAAAGTGGTCCATTTCACCATTATCTGGAAATTTATGTATGGTGCTCTTAAAAAGATTTTCATTCAACCCATGTCGGTTGTTTCCGTGAGACTGAATGGGCAGCCCATCGATCGATCCATCATCGACCTTGCCGTCTGCTATGTCATGGCAAATCTATTCCTCGTTCTGTCTGGGGGATGCATCATGAGTATCAGTGACAACCTTGATTATCTCTCAGCAATGAGTTCGGTGATCGCTGCCCTGATGAATATCGGGCCCGGTTTTGGGCTTGTGGGACCATCTGAAAATTACTCCTTTATTTCTGATTTTGGGAAATGGTTTCTGAGCTGGAATATGCTGGTGGGAAGGCTTGAAATGTTCTCGGTTCTGGTGATTTTTTTCCCGGCGTTCTGGAAGAAATAAAGTAGGTAATCACCATTTTTTTATACGGAAAACAATTTTCTCACTTCTTTGAGCTGAAGTGAAAGGCATACAACGATTACTCGCTCCTCTGGTTTGATATGAGTATCTCCAACTGCCACCTGCCAAACCCCATCACGCAACACTGCCCCAACGAGAATCTTCCCCCGGTAGAAGGGATCCAGTTTGGCGAGAGGTTTTTTGGTAATCGGAGATTTAGCAGCGGCAACAACCTCTACCACATCTGCATCAAAGCCGTGCAAATGTGCAACAGATATCAGTTCGCTCCTTCTGATGTATTTGAGAATTGCATTGGCAGCCATAATTTTGCGATTCAACGCAATATCAAGTCCGATGGTTGCAGCCAACACCTGGTAATCCTCTTTGGTAACCAGGGCAATGGTCTTCTCTGCTCCACTGTCAAGTGTATTCCCTTGTTCGTGCAGCATCATGTTTTTGGCAAGCAATGAACTCATGATGTTGGTCTCATTATCACCGGTCGCCGCGAGAAAGGTATCAACCTCCTGAACCCCGGCCATCGTGAGAGCTTCTGCATTTGAACCATCACCATGAAGGACCTCTACTTTCGGCAGTTCATGAGAAAGATCAGCAGCCCGATCCTCGTCAATCTCGACAAGTTTTATTTCAACCTGCTTTTGGAGCAATTCAGCAACCCGTTTGCCAACCAGACCACCACCCAGGATCATCAAACGCTGTCGATTCGTTTGCTGAAGGCCTGCCATCTTCATAACGTTTGCAAGATGCTGTCTCGCGACCATCACGATAATCTGATCGTGGGGAAGAATTTCCATATTACCACTTGGAATAATCGTGGAAATTCCCCGGGCAACCGCCACCACTCGAAAATCGAAATCAGGGTAATCACGTGTGATATCTTTGAGTTTTTTATGGGCCAGCGGAGAGTGGTCTCCAACACGAGCGGCTACCATTTGCACCTGACCTTTTGCAATATCTATGACCTCATTGGCATCCCGAAGTTTGATCAATCGGGCAATCTCCTCAGCCACCAGATTTTCAGGATGAATCAGCAGGTCGATTTTCAGATCTTCAGTACGTAATAGAGAATCTTTTAGGCCGTATTGAAGTGACCTGATCCTGGCAATTTTATTGGGAATGCCAAGCTTATCTGCTATCTGCGCTGCCATCATGTTAACAGCATCATTATCAGTGACGGCAATTACGCAGATAAACTTATCAGGTTGCACTTCCTGCCAGCACTCCAAATCCATGGCATGCCCTTTCACCAGACGTATATCCAGTGTTTCGTCAGCATACCTGAGCTGTTCGGGATCTGATTCTATAGCGGTAACAGCGTATTCCTCATATTGCAGACGTTTCGCGAGGTAATACCCAACCCCACCAAGTCCAAGGATTAATACCCGTTCTTTTTTACTGTTTTGTCTGAACATTCTTGAGCTCCGCCCGCATCAGGTAAACATTAAATAAAGAGCCAAACGAGAATCAATCATCGGGAACATATTCCGGGTTATTGCAGAGCGAGCAAACCAGATCCTGCTCGTCCCGGTCAAAGATATATTCCCACCGTTCATTTTTTATCATTTCGGCTTCTTCCTCGACACAGTAACGGCAAACCCAGCGATCACCTTTGCTGGTTTCATAGAGATGCATAGTGATTTCCTGTCATTATGTTGAACAAATCTAAAATGTTAAGCGGATAATTCTTCTAAAGCGACTGCAGCACCTTTTTCACCGTATTGCCATCAGCGCTGCTACCAAAATGGCTCATAATCGGCCTCATTGCCTGCATTTTGTTACCAAAATCAGCAAAATTGATATTTGCCACGATCCAGGCACGGATATCTTCCTCCGTTGCCTGCTGCGGCAGGTATCCTTCGAGTATCTCGATATACCCCGAATCTTCACCTCCCGAGGCACTCAGCAGTTCCCGTTCAGATTTTATCAATTTTTTGATAATGTTTATGACCGCATCGTCAGACAACTCTTTTTCGGGTTGCCGCTGAAACTCACCGATCAGAATCCTGATTGCACCCGTACGTGCGGTGTCTCTGTTTTTCATTGCCGTTTTCAGCTCGGCAGTTATCGATTGCTGTAAGCTCATTTAGTTTCTCCATGAGAGTTCTGCTATCTGCATCTGCGGATAGTCGATGAGTGAATCATCTATGATAGATCCGGACTATCGTTCAAAAGAGTAGAACAAATCAACACCATTTGACTCCGATGAACTCTTCGTTTCAAGGAAAAAGCCCAATCCGAAGTCGTAGCGAACCTTAAAATATCCCAAATTGTCGACCAGGCTGAAATCGTAACTGATATAGAGATCTTTCGTCAAGCGCTTGCCGACTACCAGCGAGGGATCGTTGTAAATATCACCACCGAGCACCACATCGTCCACCGGGAGAATCTGACTAATATCCCCCAGCACTTTGTTACCAGCCGAACCACCGACTGCGTCAACGGCGGTTCCCAGCAGGCCGCTGCTTTCTCCCGGCGCAACCGATGCCTTATCCAGCAGAAGATAGGTGACGATTTCCGAATCAGTCATCTGGGGTATTGAGAACAGGGTGACCTCGTGATCCAGAACAGTGCC
>QZLB01000021.1 GCA_004796425.1 Desulfobulbaceae bacterium
ACCGTACTTCCTGGCATTGTAATCTTCTGTGCCTGTTGCAGCGGTGGAAGAATGTGCTCACCGGGCACTTTACTTACATCTGACGGATTTTCACTCGCGATATTCCTGCCGGGTTGGTGATGCTGAGATTTTGACGCGAACCCTGCCCAGCCTGATTGGGCAATACTACCTGATAAAATGAGTGCTGAGCAACAAATGAGAATCAAGCGATTTAGATTTCTTTTTGAATTGCGCCTTTTCATTGGTGTACCTCCTTTGCGAGTTTTCCTGAAATTAAACGTCTTGTCTAAGGATAAGTGCGTTACTGACGGTTTATGGTTCAATCCATTTTGATTCTCTTCGCTTGGTGGTGTAGCCATTCTCTAAATTTACTTGAACCATTGTAGTTGAGGGAGACACCTAATTGCATATCGGTGAAAATAAAAACGCCAAGGGGAGGTATCTGATGATAAAAGGACATCTGTTAATGCGCGCGAAGGCACTCGTGATAATTATGATCTTGGCCCTAACCTCATTGGCCTCTGGCGGTCAATATCAGATCATAAAGAAGCGGAGCCTCGTACCAAATCTATCGTGCAAAGTAACAGGCACCCCGGTTGAGTTTCCCCGGGGTATCAAGATAACAAATGAGTCCAACCTGAATATCCCGGCAGGTTCTATAGTAAGCTATCATTTCCTGAGTTATTATGGGGGTATAACTACAATTTCCGTACCATTTATTGGGGGTCGAGGTAGCTACTTTCACGATAACGCCCATGCAGGAATGGAGCCGAGCAGTCGATGTTGGGCAAAAGTTGTCAAATTCAGCAATTAGGGTGGCCGGTATGAGTAAAGACTATCTACGTACAAATAGAACCATACTGCTTTTCTTCGGGTTGCTCCTTGCATTATTGATCTATCAGCTACCCGCTTTTGCAGCCCCAAAAGGGAGCACGCAACCAGCCATACTGCGTCCCAATCCGGATCTCGTGGTTAAAAGTGTTACGGGGTACTGCGAAAAAAAATCAAATGGAAACTGGGTTTTGAAGGTAGCGGTGACCATCAGGAATCAAACGGGCACACCCACGCAAAGTTCCTTTGTAACGGCTGTAGGATCACGTGCAGTTAATGTGAAAATCAAAAATTATACCAAGACTGTTGGGATGACACTTGGCGAGCATACAACTGGGGCAGGGTTTACGAATGCAGAAACCTTCACAATTGAAACACCAGTTAACAAGAATGTCCTAAGGATCAACTATCTCAGTGCAACCGTCGACTACTCGGCCCAGATTCATGAGCAAAAAGAAACCAATAACAAGAAGGTCAATTCTGGCGGGTTTGATTGTGTGAAGTAGATTGAAGCAAAAGGAGCTGCACGGTTATCAGGCGGTGATTAAGGAAAGATTATTTACACGTACTATTTCGTTTGTTCTTCTAAAATTTTGATTCCAGCCTCCTCAAGGAATACTTTCGTTTTACTGCAGATGGGTGCACTGGATTTAAGCGCCACCTTTGTGATTGGTTTCTCCCTTCTGATTTTTTCAGCTTTTTCAACAATTTTATGCCCATCGGCCATAATGATTCGACTTTTGCGGTTGATTACCAGCGCGATGGTATCATTGTCGATTTGCTCAAGGATGGTTCTGGATGACAGGTTAAATTGACAGGGGTCCATAATTCAAAGATACTTAGATACTGCAGAAAACACAACCATATCGTAGTAAGTGAGTGCAGTCCAAATCGCTTTCCATAATATATGACCAGATATACCTCCGGGGCATTGCCCAATAATCTTAAATGTTAGTGCAATACCACGATTGTCTTGAACCGTAGCAGATGATAGTAGCTACTCTATCCGTCTCTGAACAAATCCGAAACGGATAGAGGACTCTTATTTCTCAACTAATTGCCTGAACGAAGCTTCTCCCAAAATTTTTGGTAAACCGGTAAGGCTTCTCCAACATCTGTCTGGAATTCGCCTGCTTCAATGGCAGCTCGGGAAGGAAAGAGAATAGGGTTGTTGCGCAATTGCTCGTCAAGCAGCGGTAAGGCGGTAAGAACCGGTGTTGCATAACCGACACTTTCCACACACGCCTGAGCAATATCAGGACGCAGCATGAAGTTGATGAACTTGTGTGCGTTTTCAATATTTTTAGCGCCTTTGGGAATGACAAAGCTGTCTACCCAGAAATTTGCCCCTTCTGTTGGATAAACATAGGCAATTGCAGGGTTTTCTTCTTGTGCCATATAGGCTTCACCATTCCAGATCATCCCGATCGTTGCTTCACCAGCCAAGTAAGGCATTCTGGGTGAGTCACTGTTGAAAAGCAGGACATTTGGCATCAGCTCTTTAAGTAATAAATATGCTTCTTCTATCTCTTTGGGATTTCGAGTGTTGCTCGAATATCCTTTGATGGAGAGGGCAATATGAAAGACTTCTCGCAAATCATCATGGAGCAGAAGTTGGCCACGGTATTCTTCGTTCCATAAATCCTTCCATGATGTCACCTTCTCAATGGGAATGAGCTCAGAGTTGACCGCAATACCGGTAGATCCCCACATGTAAGGGATGGAGTAGGTATTATCCGGATCATAGTCCTTATCGAGTAATAACGCATCAAGACCGTTGATATTTGGGATCAATTCATGGTCTACGACCTGCAATAATCCCTCTTTGGCCATCTTGTTGACGTAATAGGTGGACGGAAAAACCACATCATAGCCGGTGCCATCCATCAGCTTGAGTTTGGCGTACATGGCTTCATTTGATTCGTAGGTGGTGTAGATTACCTTGATACCGGTTTCCTCAGTAAACTGCTGCAATACAGCATCAGGGATGTACTCCGTCCAGTTGTAGACAAATACTTTGTCACTGCAGACAGCGGCAGCTGGAATCAGCATTGCGAATACCGTAACGGTGAAACGAATAAACAATTTTTTCATCGTTTGTTCTCCTTGGTTAAATAATGACAGATAAGAATCAAAACAACTGATATACCGACAAATAATGTGGAAAGTGCGTTCACTTCCGGTTTGACACCAACTTTCACCATCGAAAACAGTTTCAGAGGGAGGACATCAAAAGATGGTCCGGTAACGAATGAGCTGACGATCACATCGTCTAAAGAAAGGGTAAAACTAAGGAGCCAGCTGGCGAGGAGCGCAGGTTTTAATAGCGGTATGACAATGTGCCTGGTCGTTTGACTCTCGCTCGCGCCAAGATCTTTTGCCGCATCAATAAGATTCGGGTCAAAACCCTGCAATCTTGCCAATACAGTTACGGTAACGAACGGAAGGCAAAAGGTGACATGGGCAAGCAGCAGGGACCAAAAGCCCAAAGAGACTCCCGTGATTACGAAAAGCACGAGCAGGCCGATTGCCAATATGATATCGGGAATCATCATAATCGTTAAAAGTGTCACCTGCATAACTTTTCTCCCCCTGAAACGATAGAGGTAGATGCAGGTCGCACCCAGACCACCCAGTACGGTAGCCACTGTGGCGCTTGAGATCGCGACAAGAAGTGAATTTCTTGTTGCCTCCATGAGGCTGTGGTTCTGTAGCATCGCTGAAAACCACTGCAGGGTAAAGCCATCCCACCTCATCCCGTATTTATTGACATTAAAGGAGTTTGCCACCATCACGGCGAGGGGGATATAGAGATAAAGAAAGACGATTGCCAGGTATATAATGCGGAAAGGTTTCATCCCGCGACCTCCCGGCTTTTCATTTTCCTGAGAATGAAGGTATAGGCTAGCAGCATGGACAGCAGCATCAGAATAAGGGCGGTCGACATTGCCGCTCCAAGGGGCCAGTTCTGGCTGACCAGGAAATTTTGATGAATCAGATTCCCCACGAGCAGATTTTTTCCCCCACCAAGCAGGGATGCGACATAAAACAGTCCCATGGTTGGCACAAACACCATGATACTGCCACCGATAATGCCGGGTAATGTGAGTGGTAAAGCGATCCTAAGAAATATTTGCGTATTACCGGCACCAAGATCCCGTGCCGCTTCAACAAGTCTGTAATCGAATTTCTCCAGGTTTGCATAGAGGGGCAGAATCATAAAAGGCAGCATCAGATAGATAAGCCCGATTACCACAGCGGTTTCGCTATACATCAGCCTGAGTGGCGAATCGATGAGCCCTAAGCCGAGTAGCATTTTGTTGAGGAGCCCATTGGTTCCGATGATAATTCGAACGGCATAAGTCCGGATGAGGGAGTTGGTCCAAAAAGGGATCATCACTAGAATGAGTACGATGTTGCGGTTGCGCTTATTCATCCGCGCAGTTAGCCAGACAAAAGGGTAACTAATGACAAGACAAAGAAGAGTGGTGATTACCGCCTGTTTAATTGAGCGCAGGAGAATATCAAGATAAGAGGAATCAAGGAGCTGCCGGTATGATTCCAGGGAAAAGTTCAGCTCAAAAAACTTTTCCGGATGCTGGCCCAAAAAACTTGTCACGAGCAGCAGAAGCAGCGGTAGTCCACCGAAAATAGTTAACCAGAACCCAAGCAGGGTAATAATTGTTATTCGGCTGCTAGGTTTCATCTTTAAGTAAAACCTCCCAGCCGGGTACCCAGCTTACCTCAACCTTTTCTCCAATGGAGTAGTCAAAATCGGGGTCGTCTTCATCAAAGAACTCACACGCCTGGAGGGTGATATCATGGGTGTCAAGGCGTATTGTCGTGTCGAGGGTTGCACCTCGATAGCGCCGGTCAATGATAGAACCTGAAAATCTGGGCATCGCCTCGTCAATATCTCCAGAGATCCTCAGATCCTCAGGACGAAGCAGTAAATGCACCCGGTCTCCCTTTGCACAATCAATTTCTTTTGCGATCGTGATGTTTTTGCCCAGCACGTTGATGGTTAGATTTCCTGAATTGTTGACTTCTTCAACACGTGCGGGTAACTGGTTAATTTCACCGATAAACCTTGCGACATAAAGGTTTTTGGGTTCTTCGTAAATTTCACGTGGCGTGCCAATCTGGGCGATTGCTCCCTGGTTCATTACGACGATTCGATCAGAGAGCGAGAGTGCCTCATCCTGCTCATGGGTTACAAGAATCGTTGTGATATTTAGGTTGCGCTGTAGCTTTTTGAGCTCTATCTGCATTTCCTGGCGGAGCCTGGCATCAAGAGCGGAAAGCGGTTCGTCAAGAAGGAGGACACGTGGTCTATTTACAACTGCTCGTGCCATCGCCACGCGTTGCTGCTGTCCTCCAGAAAGCTGTGAGGGAAATCGATGCGCAAGTGATTCAAGCTGGGTTTGCTTGAGCACGTTCTGCACTCTGCTCAGTAGTTCACTTTTTTTAGTCTTTGTGATTTTCAGGCCAAAAGCAATATTATCAAAGACGGTCATGTGCGGGAAAAGGGCGTAGCTCTGAAAGACCGTATTGACCTGCCGTTTTTCAGGGGGGGTACAGCCAATATCTTTATCATCCAGCATAATGGTTCCTGAATCCGGTTTATCAAAACCGGCAATCAGTCTCAGCAGCGTGGTTTTACCACAACCTGACGGGCCTAGGAGAGTAACAAACTCACCTTGCGAAATGACCAGGTTGAAGTTTTTGACAACTGACAGTCCATCGAAGGATTTAGATAGGTCGGTAATAGTAAGTACACCTTTTTTCATAATCCCAATTAGTTACCGTTGAGCAGCAGAGCGAGCAACAGTGCCCGGTCAATCACACTATGCCGTAAAATGAACTCCGATTTCTGTTTATCAAAACCTCCCATTGGTCCAAGACCGTCAACTTTTGCAACACCGTACGGAATGCTGCAAATATCAGCAGAACTCCAGCGATGTTCTTCAGTGAGGCTGCTGTCGATCGATTTTGCTATTTTCGATAAGCGTGAATACAATTGTTTGTTCTTGTCATCAGCAGGGAGCGGCTGTCGCGTGAGCCCCCCATCCAAGTGGGATTGTAGCAATTTCGATTGCTTTCGGGGTGGGTTGGTGAATTTGCGAATTCGCTGGTCTATTTTTTCAAAGTCCTCAACCGTATTGAAGCGGACACTGATTTTCGCCGATCCATAGGCATTCATCTTGAAAATATTCGACTGAAAATCGGACTTGTACGGTGCGATTACATTTTCCTGATCATTTTTTCCTATATCCATGATGGCTGATACCGTTTTGAAGAAATGGCTCGAGGCAAGCGCGACATTTTCTGAACAACTTGCATCAATCAGTTTCAGACTATAGGTATAGGAAGCGGAGCCAGATCGAGAGGTGATGACACTTCCATCAGTATTTCCACCGTGAAGGCAGATAACGTTTTTAGCCTGGAGTGATTTCTGAGCAACCACGTTTTTCGAAAACTTCCCTGAAATTGATGAATCAGTGATCACAAAAATCCCGACTTTTATTTTTCTCAGTAATTTGGCAAAACGTAACGCCTGAAGTGCCGACAGACAGGCAACAACACCACCCTTGTTTTCCCAGATTCCAGTGCCATAGAGCCGGTGCTCAGTTTTTTGGAAACTTTCATGAGCTGCCATTTTGATTGAATCATCTATTGGCATGAGTATCAGGAAGTCAACGTCTTCACCCATCGAGTTAGATAAGTACATCAGATTTCCAACCTCAAACTGCGGGTAGATCTCATTGGTGAAATTGAGTTGGGTTAACTGGTTTTTGATCAGCTCAGCACACTTGTTCACACCATCAATATTGCGCAAGTGAGAATCGATATTTACCAGCTTTTCCAGCATTGTTTCGGTATTTTGCTGTCTGCCCCGTAGGAAGGTTCTTAAACGGCTCGACAGTGGCAGTTTTCTTTTTTTCTCATCGGGTAGTGAAGTGAGCAGGGAGTCTGAAAAATATCTGACGGCAGCAACATCGAGCATTTTGTTGACAAGGGCACAATAGTCATATCCGGCGACTTTGGCGGCAGCAACATATGAGCCCCGTTGTCCAAGACTTGCCATCGAATTGATCTCCAGCAGGTAGATATTGTCATTTGCATCAACGCGAATATCGACACGGGCAAAATCCCTTAATTCAAGTGTTTGAAAAGCCTTGCGGCTGAGATCAGTGAGTTTTTCTGCCAATGCTTCCTGAATATTTGCCGGACAGACTTTTTCACGAGGTTTTTTTCTCTTGTCTTCTTCAGTTTGGATCGCGTCCGGGTCACCCTCAAGATCAAATTCAAGAACCGGAAATGCTTCAACCGGGGAGTTGCCAAGAAGGCCGACGGCAAATTCTCGTCCTGGAATGAACTGTTCTACCAGTGCCTGCTGTTGAAATTCAGTAACAATGAAATGGATGGATTCCCGTAATGATTCTTCGTCATAAACGACTTTTAAACCAAATGATACGCTTTCCATTTTGGGTTTGACGATCACCGGGAATTTTACCTCTGAGAGTTCTTCCTGGTGACTGCTGAAAACCCAGAAATCAGGTGTAGGGAGCCCTTTATTCTGCCAGACCACCTTTGTCATGACTTTATCTAATGCCAAGGCATGGCCAGATGGGGTCGATCCAACATAGGGTACCCCGAGCATCTCCAGCATGGAAGGCAGGTGTGTGTAGCGGCTTTCTCCCTGGATTCCATAGGCCATATTGAAAACCATACCCATCTGTTCACCATCAATGGTCCGCGGCATGAAATTCTGGAGCCGTTCAATGACATACATGTTGCCGTCAATGATTGTAGTATTGTGCCCAGCCTGCTCAAGACATTGAGCGACCTTTTTTACATTTGCTTCAGAATAAAATTCTTTATTCTGCATACCAAATTTATTCAGCACACCGCTCAGATCTTTGTTATAAATGATCGCAACTTTCATTTTCCTATCCCCAAAATTGAAGTATTAGATCACTTCGCACATTTTTAAAAAGTTCTGGACCATGAGCAGCCCGAGTGGCCCGGACACCTCCGGATGAGCTTGAAACCCGTAAATGGGTTTCTCTCTATGCTTTATTATTTCGTTTGGTGTAGTGTCTGACTCTGCCAGGGAGACAAAATCTGATGACAGCTCTGATACATGATAGGAATGTCTTTTTACAAGACTTACCTCTTTGGTTTCGAGTCCTGCAAAAATGGGGTCATCCTGGATGATCGTGACTGTTTCCTTCTTTTGGTGATAACTCTGGAGCTTTTTGATTCGACCACGATAGGCCGCTGCGATGATTTCATGGCCCAGACAAAAACCAATCGTTGGTACATTGAAATTCATCAGTGCTACGAAATTGGTGGTGAGGTTCAATGGTTCATATGGATTCCCCCGTCCACCTGAGAGGATAATACCTTTTACCTCTGTTTTTGCTGATAGGGTAATCGGTTGGTTATGGTCAAAGAAAACATAATCAAAGTCCTGCTCTGAGAGATATTGGCGTTTGAACTTTTTTATGAAGCTTGATTGGTTATCTATAATCAGTATCAT
>QZLB01000114.1 GCA_004796425.1 Desulfobulbaceae bacterium
GTTTGACGAAGGCTCTGAACTTGGCGATGTTTTTGTTTCTAAAGCCGTGTTTGATAGCAAGTTCCTGAAGAACAGGGTCATTGACAAGGGCCTCTGCAAGTTTCTCCCCTGCTTCAGAAAAGGGTAACAGGATGTGTTTGGTAAAAACGGTAGGTTCCGGGTACAACAATAGCATCTCATCTCGTATCACGCTGTCTGGCAGTGCCGCATCATGGAGAAACTGGGATTCATAAACCATGACCATGGGAGATTTACCTGGACCCATTACCAGATAATCGTTGTATGGTCCGGCGGATGAGCTTTCCATGTATCCCTGGCGCAGGAAAAGTGATGAAATATCACTGAAATGTTTCTGGATTTCCTGTTCACTGGTGATCACCTGATTACCATTGAGAATAAAGCTGGCCAGAGAAAGGTACATGGCCGCACTATTTGATTTGCGAATATCGGTTGAGGTGATGAGTATGCCTTTATTGACCGAATAATTTTCAGATTTATTCAAGTCGGACCAGCGGGTTTCAGCCACAATCATCTGCAGCAATTTCTCCAGGTTAACGATGTAATGAATGGTATCCCGCTGTTCAACGATACCATTTTCCTTGAGTATATCAGCGATCATTTTCCATGAGGCGATTGTCATGGGGGTGAAGAAAATCGGGTGCGATTTGTGGACATTCTGCTCTCTTTTTATTTTTTCAGCTGCAGGCACACCTGCCGGAAAAGCGAAATCATAATTTTTCAGATCAGAACGCATGGCAATCTGTCGGGAGCCGGCCTTTTCCACTTTCACGAGCAGCCCATGTTTGCCCAGAGCTTCGATCACCTCTGGGTCGGAAAAGAAAGGGATCTTTTCTGAGCCGACTAGACCGGTTATTTCAGTTTGACTGTGGAGTGCAAACTGCTCGGACATACTGAAGTACACGGCAATGCCAACACCAACCAGCAGGATTACCGTTACGATTGGAGCGAGTATTTTTCTGTTCATAATTATCATCCATATGAAGTTAAGTGCTTCAACTATAGTGGTGAAGTTTTAGGATTGTGTTAGGAAATGGTTCTAGGCTTAATCACGGCAACTAGGATATGAGAAAGCGCACAATTGGTTAAACGTAATGATGAAATCTCATTTCGGCCTAATCGACTTTACGATGAGTGAGTTGAAGTCGATACGGTTGGCTGGTTGAGATTAGCCCAATGTTTGGAGTCAAATCCTTATAAGTAACACTATCTAGGAGGTACTGGTCGGCTTCTATTTCAGAACATGGGGGAAGCTGACAGTAAAAGTGGTCGGTCCACCAACGGATGATTCTACCCGTATGGTTCCATTATGAGCCTGGACAACTGCTTTACAGATGCTCAAACCAAGGCCATAGCCGCCACTATTTCTTGAGCGGGACTTATCAACCCGGAAGAACGGCTCGAAAAGTAGATCGATATCCTCAGCATCAATCCCAATACCATAATCCCTGACCAGGATGTGATACTCATCACAGGCACGCTGGGCTATGAGCTCAACCGGTTTCTCCTGGTGGGAAGAATACTTGATTGCATTGTCGATGAGATTGGTCAGCAGTGTTTGCAGACCATGTCTATCACCCGCGATATAGGTCGGTTCATTGAAATTGGTTGTGGTAATGGACGGTGTTATTTTCGAATACTTCTCAGCCACTGATCTGAGCAGTAGCTCCAGATCGCACCGGGACATATCTGCGGCAAAGGCTTCATGATATCGTTTGGCGCTTTCAAGGATATGGGCAATCATCTCTTCCATTTCAGCGATATCCTGGATGATGTCAGATTTAGTCTCGGAATCCTCCATCATCTCACATGCCAGTCGCACGCGCGTCAGCGGAGAACGCAGCTCATGGCTGACATCACGGAGCAATTGATCACGACTTTTCAGCATGCTGTTTAGCTTAGCGGTCATTGAGTTGAAGTTGCGTGAGAGCTCGGCAAGCTCGTCATTACCTTTAATGGGAACTTGGGTTGCCAGGTTGCCATCTGCTACATCGGAGACTCCCTTACCCAGCCAGTTCAATGGTTTGAGGATACGTTTTACTGTCAGGTAGCTGAAAATCACAATCGCCGAAAGAAGCGCGAAGAGGAACAGATGCCCATTTTTATGTCGCTGCTGATCTTCACGTTCATGGATGTATTCGAAATAATAGGTTCCATCCGGGGAGGTGTATCGTAGGTAGTGGTGGCCAAAGTGGCCGCCCGTTTCAAGCGCCGGGTTGTCGATTGATTGGCGAAAACGAACACCAGAAATTTCGGGAAAAACCTCGGTCGTGGTCCATTGCGACTGATTGTTTTGAAAGGAGATGGCAATTCCGGTTTGGGCACTGATTTCTCGTGCTTTATTCAGGTTTGGTGGTGTCCCGATGTCGCTGATAATATAGGTTATGTACCGGCTAAGATTACGTTTTAATGGGGGTTCATTGTCATGCCGGGTGATGAAAAATGCAGTAATCACGGCGATTATCACACAGATCCAGGCAGTAAGGCTGACAAAAAAGAGTTTGGTGAAAATAGAGCTAAGCTTTTTGCGAACAAAGCGTGTCAACCTAGTCATCATTGCTCTCACCGATAAACGCGTAGCCTGCTCCCCAGATTGTTCGAATGAACTGAGGATTTTTGGGATCATCACCGAGCTTCTGGCGGAGCCTGCTGACGGTTATGTCAACGGTCCGATTAAAGGCATCACTATCAATACCGCTCAGCGACTGAAGGATTTCATCGCGGTTGTATACCCTGCCGGGTTCAGATACCAACAAACTCAAAACGGTAAATTCTCCCGTTGTCAGCCCGGTGTCATTTCCTGCTATTTCAGCGCGCCTGCGCTTATGATCTACCTTTAGAGAGCCAAAAACCTGGGATGGTTTCATTGTGGCTTTAGCACGTCGCAGAATGGAGCCGATTCTGGCCACTAACTCTCGTGGCTCGAATGGTTTGGACAAGTAATCATCACTACCGAGTTCAAGACCGACCACCCGATCGGTAATATCTCCCCTGGCTGTCAACATAATAATCGGGACCTGACTGGTTTTTCTGATGACCTTACAAACTTCAAATCCGTCCATTTCCGGGAGCATGATATCCAGGACGACAAGATCAATATCCTTCTTCTTGAGTACGGTGAGTCCTTCACGGGGATGGTTCGCAGCACTGGTGGTGAAACCATAGTCGTCCAGGTAGCGAACAAGCAATCGAGTCAGCTTTTCATCATCGTCGATAACCAGTATGTGTGGTTTCCTGGCAGCAGTCATAGCTCCAATTTGAAGAAGCAGGATCGTGCGTGAGAGCAATCGGTATGATATAAACATGCAGCCTCAGCAATATCAATTAAAAACCCCTCGGCCCTTTGGGAGTTTGATTAAGGGGCTGGGCCGAGGGGTTAGAGTGGCACCCTAGTGGTGCCATCGCGACTTGTGATGTTTTTCCAGCTTCTCCAGTTTGGTAATAAGCTTTTCCTTTTGTTCAGGCGTCAGGGTCGAATGGAAATCACTCAAGCGATCTATGGCCAGCGTGATGATACCATCTACCTGTTGTCTGTGATTGGCCACCAGATCCTTCAGGACAGCTTTATCAACTGATTCTGAAGTAAGCTGAGACCTCAAGGTATCATGCATTGCATCATGACCATCATGAACAGCGTCTACTTTAGCCATGATTTCATCGCGAATCTCATTGAGCTGTTGCTCCTGCTCAGCAGTTAGATCAAGCACCTCAGTGACATAATCAAGACAGAGTTCGCCACGGTTCTGGCCTACGTGTTTGCAAGCGGTGAACAGTGTCGCCGAGCAAACGAGAATAATTGAAAGAGTGATTAGTACTTTTTTTCTGGTCATCTCTATACCTCCTGCGGGTGTGAAGTTGAAGGAACCAATGGTTCCATTTGATGTATGCACACACCATAAACTGGGGAGTGATCAGATGCCTTTCAGCCGGGTAACAAGTTGTAACAATATGTATCAGTGACAAATTAGAGTACTGAAGATAACCACTGCGCTCTGAGGGAGGTAAGGAGAAATGATGATGGTTGGAGCTCATCTTCCTCGTGGCAGAGTGGGTGCTCGTGTAGATCGGATGTATAAAGAATACTGGCAGATGACTGAAAAAATCGTTAAGTCTGTACTACTTTGCCGCGGATCAAGCGCCTGCGTAGTGCTGAAGAAATTTTATCGATGGCAATAACCAGAAGGAGGGTCAGAATGATCAGATAAAGGGTATTTTCCCAATCACGTGATGTTCTGATTGTTTCAACCAGCATCAGGCCAATACCACCGGCACCAAGAGCACCGATGACTGTTGCTGAGCGGATGTTGGATTCGAGATAGTATAACCCCTGGGATATAAAAATTGGCAGGATCTGGGGCATCACCCCAAAGCGATAGACCTGGGTCTTCGAAGCTCCGGTGGAACGTACCCCATCTACTTGCTTTTTGTCTATATTTTCAAGTGCTTCTGAAAATAATTTGCCCAACTCACCGATCTCGGTAAAGGCGATTGCCAAGGTACCGGTTAACGGACCTAGACCAAAGGCACGAATGAAGATTAACGACCAGACCAGCATATCGATACCCCGCAGCAGATCAAAAAGGCGTCGCACGAAGAAAAGAATAACATTAGAAGGTGTAAAATTTTTGGCGGCCAGAAAAGCCATGGGCAGTCCTACGAAGGCGGCAACAAAGGTGCCCAGCACAGCCATCAGCAGTGTTTCGAGCAATGCGATAAAGACATTACCATGTTGCCAATCCGGATTACTCCAAAAGGTATCAAATACCAATTTCCAGTTCGGTTTAATAGGATCGAGCCGCTCATCGCTTACAATCAGTGAGGCAATTTCAAACGCGCTATAGCTGGCAAGTGGTGAACTAAACGGAAAGAAAAAATTCTCCCAGCCGGTGAAGTAGCGATGGACTTCAATTTTGGCTCGCGACACCTGGACTCTTTTATTCAGGTCCGGCCTTGCATCAAATTTTGCAGGAGTTGCGCGGAGCCATTCAGGCGTTTCTTTTCCCTCGGGTAAGGTTGTCTCGATGCGATTATTAACAATGGCAACACGAATCGTACCATAGTCAGGCACGATCATTTCGACTTCCTTGTCGAAAATGTGCACCGTATAATTATCTCCTAATGATACCGTAGTCGTCTGGTCGTTCTGCGCAACCCATGCTGGTGGCTCTTGGTATGTGGCAGTACGTTCGCCTTCAACAGCGATGACCACGTCCTTTGTCCGCATGGATTTTGTTACATGAACTTTGTGGGCGACCGCATCCTTTGCCAGAAGAGCCGCTCGTTCCGGCTTGGCACTTTGAACCAGGCCGGTCATATCAAAAGCAAACCAGGTATAGCTCAGATAGGCGAACAGACCAGCCATCACGACAAAGGTTATCACCGTCCGCCGGCGAACGTTGGCGAGCACAATTTGATGACCGTGAGCTATGCTGTCTGGTGTGGTGGCAACTGACATATTTAATCTCTTTCGTCGGTTTTCTCAGCGGCAATCAGTTTGGCTCGAAAATGCGCTGATGTTTGATCAATAATGAAAATGGTCAAAATCAACAGCAGAAACAGGGCAGCCGTTTCATCCCCTGCCCCCTGTCCCCAGCCAATGGTTCGTCTCAACTCAGTACCGATGCCCCCCGCTCCGACAAAACCGAGAATGGCAGAGGCCCGGACATTGATTTCAATTCTCAACATGAAGTAACTGAGATAATTGGGCAACACCTGTGGGATAACGCCAAATTTCATTCTTTGAAACCAATTAGCCCCGCAGGATTGCAGACCTTCAATGGCATTCAGGTCTATATTCTCGTTGACCTCTGAAAACTGTTTGCCCAGCGCCCCTGCCGTGTGAAAAGCGACCGCAATCATTGCCGGTACGGGGCTGGTACCGAGTACAAAAATCAGAAAGAGGGCCAAAATGAGCTCAGGGAATGCACGCATGGCATCCATCATACGACGCGCAATCGGCACCAGAAAAGGCCAGACACTTAAATTGTTGGCACCAAGAAAGGCAAAAATCATCGCACATAACCCACCCAGCAAGGTGGCTACCAGTGCGATGTTCAAAGTTTCAATCAAAGCGGGCAAAAATCGGATGAGTAGTGGCGGAAAGTCCCTTCCCGCCTGCCATGCCTCGATGACAATCTCACCCGGATACTCGAAGAATTTAGTGAGTCCCTCTTGAAAGTGGCCAGAATTCATGGCATTGGCCTGAATAAAGCCAGATACGATTATGGCGCACCCAAGCACAACAACCACCAAGGTATAGAGACTTCGTCGCTTTTCCGTATCGATGGTTTGCTGCTGCAGGCTTTCTTTCATGTGAGATTGAGGGGAACCAGATGATAAATAGATGCCTGCAGGCCGCATGCGCCATGCGACCCGCAGAGTTTACGAAAAAAGGTTATTTCTTATTTTTACGTTTTCGTGCTTCGACAATTACTTCGTAGTCAGCGTGAGAAATTGGTGCAATGGCCTTGATTTCACCAGCCATAAAACCATAGGCACATTCAGCATCCATGGAGGGAAGGCTTGCCATCATGGCGACCATCTTCACCTTGACATCAGATGGCAGGTCTTTGCGGAGTACAATCGGACCCTCTGGAATTACGTTGGATCGCCAAATTTCTTGAAGTAAGGTCATATCAACCAATCCGGCATCAACAGCCTTGCGGAAGGCGCCACTGTTAAAGCCGTCTTCCCAGTTTCCAAGACCATCTGCCCAGCTTACACCACCATCGATATCGCCATTGGAAACAGCGACAATTGTCTGCTCATGTCCACCGGTAAAGACCACATCTTTGAAATATTTTCCCGGGGTCATATCATACCCTTTGGCTGGGATTTCAATGGAAGGAATAAGAAAGCCGGAAGTTGAGTTTGGATCACCAAAACCAAATACCTTGCCTTTCATGTCATCCAGGCTTTTTATTCCAGAATCTTTTCTGGCAAAGCCAATTGAATAGTAACCAAAGGAACCATCAGCGTTAATCTTGGTCAGTACCGGTTCTACCGCATCGGGATTGGTCAGATATACCTTGGCATATCCTGAAGCACCTAACCATGCCATATCGAGGTTTCCACCAAGCAATCCTTCGATCACGCCATTATAATCAGCGGGTGCAAAAAGTTTGGTTTTAACACCCAGGATTTTTTCGGTTTTTTCGCGTAAACACTCATTACTGCGTAAACGGTCTGAGGCATTCTCGCCACCAAGAATACCAATTCTAAACTCGGTGATGTCAGCAGCGAGGCTGGGGCCGGCAAATAGAGCACCGGCAAGTGCAAGTGTCGCAATAGCTTTGAATTTCATCGTGGTCTCTCCTGTAATTATTAAGGGTAAAAAAGACTGATCGATCGTGATCAGGCCGCCGCAACGTTAAGGTCGTGAGAAAACGTTGCGTTATCTAATCGTTCTTCATTAATGCTTGTCGAGGTCACTGATTCATCAATTTCATGCTCAGCACCGTAGATAGCTTTGACCGCCGTACTGTTCAATTCCGCCGGAGGACCGTCAAAGACCAGTTTTCCCTGTCTCATACCGACAACCCGGTCACAATAGGTGCGGGCCGTATCAAGGGTGTGCAAATTACAAATTACCGGCAGCCCATCACGTTCATTAATCTCCCTTAGTGACTGCATGACGACCTGTGCACTCAAAGGATCGAGGGAGGCAATAGGTTCGTCTGCCAGAATCATTTTGGGTTCTTGGGTAAGTGCGCGGGCAATTGCTACACGCTGCTGCTGGCCGCCGGATAAATTATCTGCCCGCTTCAATGCCTGTTCAGCAATCCCCAGTCGTTCAAGAGAATTGAAGGCACGGTCAATCTCTTCTTTGCCAAAGATATTGAATAAACTTTTGAACACACTGTGTCTGTTGAGGCGTCCCAGCATTACATTCGTTACCACATTGAGCCGTGGTACAAGATTGAATTGTTGGAAGATCATTGCACAGTCTCGCTGCCAGGCACGTTTTTCCGCGCCTTCAAGCTTAAGGATATTTTTACCGTTAACCAGAACTTTGCCATTGGTTGCCGGAGTGAGTCGATTAAGCATCCTCAAAAAGGTGGACTTTCCGGCACCCGAAGGACCGATAATACCAATCATTTGAGCCTCGGATGCATCCAGGTCTATGTTATCAACGGCGGTAAGTGAGCCAAATTTTTTCGTAAGTTTTTCTATACGCATGAATCCCTCCCAGGGTCATTAAATGCATGCAAACCGCTTTTGCCCACGCGCGTGGATGCGTGTTAATACGTATGTGTTTCTGGTTAGTCTAGAAAGCAAAGGCGTGATGATCACAATAGACACACCATCTTTTTGCCTTGTTAATTTAGTGTTAAGAACTTATTTGTGATCACCTGTGTTTTTCAGGTTGGTAAAGGTCTTCATTGTTTGATTTCGTGGGTAAGGGGAAGGGTGCTTTCGGCAATTCAATGACTCACTTGAAAAACGTAGGGTTTCATTATTGTTGAATAAAATAATATGATGCGATCTCATTGGAAAAGTATACTACGGTGCCTTGTTTGTATTTCAATCTATGGGATAAAAAAGTCTTAACGGTATCTAAATATAAACAGGCAATATATACGGAAGTGAAGAATCAATGGGTATCTCAGATAACAGTTAAGGTAACGATTTTATATATATCAAATTTGAAGTGCTATAGGGGTTTTTTGAATAGGTCCTTGAGGGATGCGCACGAATATTCCTGAGGCGCTGTGATTTGATCATCGAGTGCTTTTCACGACTACTCACCATAGCGCTGAAGAAAACGCCGGATATCATAAAAATCATTAAGCCGTGACTTGATGGTTTCATGATCCCAATCCCACCATTTTGTTTCTTCCAGATGCTGCCAGATCGCTTTGGGAAATCTGGTGCGTAGAGGTTTGGCGGGAACCCCGGCAACGATACTGTAGGGGGCGACGTCTTTGCTTACCACTGCTCCTGCAGCTATGACGGCACCGTTGCCAACGGTTACGCCGGGCAGAATAATGGCTCGGTGACCAATCCAGGTATCGTGACCGATGGTTACCTGTTGCAGTTCTCTCCAGTTAAAAAAAGCCTCGTTGTCCTGCTCCCCAAATCCATACTGCTTTAACCGGTACAGAAAATGATGCTGGCTTACCCAATCAACAGGATGGTTTCCGGGATTGATACGTACATCCGAAGCGATGTTTGAAAATTTACCGATCTGGGAGTAGATGATATCAGCACGTTCCATCACGTAGGAATAGTCCCCAACACTGCTCTTGGCGATGTTTGCTTCCTCGGCTATCTCCACATAGTGTCCCAGGCTACACTCGGTTACTTGTGCAGTTGGTGCAATGAGTGGGTGTACTGAGAGCCGTTTGTGCTGATACATTGGCTTATGCCGCATTGTCAAGCAGGCAAAAACAACTGGAGCCGCTGTAAATCGGCAAACCTGATTTAATGGTCATCACCACCTTCGGCATGTTCTCGTCCTCTATTACCACAAGGTCGGCGAGCATCCCCGGCCGAATGTCTCCCCGATCCGAAAGCTGGGCGGTTTGTGCGGGGGATACGGTTACATAGGAGAGTGCATCAACCAGATCCATACCCATTTCCTGATGCATGCAATACACCGCCTGGAGCATGGAGCTTGGGTGGTAATCAGAGCAGAGGAAATCGCAGCAGTTTGCCTCGATCAGGTTGCGTGCTGAAATATTGCCGCTCTGGCTTTTGCCCCTGACCACATTGGGGGCACCCATGCCTGTCGCTATTTCACTGGCTTTCGCATAGCTTGCGGTTTCAAGGCTGAGTGGAAATTCCGCAATTCGGATACCAAACTCCTTCATCATGTCGATCTTGTCATTGCTGTCATCATCGTGTGATGCCATAATAATGCTTTCTTGACGCGCAGTCTCTGATAGCTGTTCTAAATACCTGAGCGAATCTTTTCGTTTGCTTAGCTTATCAGAAACGACACTGCCTGCATCTTCATCCGTGAGGTCATATACCGGTACATGGAATTGTTTCCATTTCTCAAGAGACTTGAACTGTCCCTGCCCCGGGCAATGATCCATGAAAGAGAGCATCTGGACAATTCCCTTTTTCATCAAATCATTGATGATTGGTGCAGAAGCAAAAGAGGTTATCTCAAATCGTGCGTGAATAAGGTTGTCGATACAAAGGTTTTGCAGATTTGCTGAGTATATTTTCTCAATAAGTCTGGCCGCAGTCTCTGTACCGCGGGGGCCGACCAGGGAGTGATCATTGAAGGCAATTGCATGAAACATGGTGGTGATGCCAGCCATAGCAAGCTTTTTATCGAGTTCTATCAATGCGTGATCCATGGGGAATTCAGCTCCGGGTCGAGGTTCAATTTCTTTTTCAACCGCATCTGAATGAAGATCGATAAAACCGGGGACAATTAGCCTGTCGCCAAGATCAAACACTTCTGCTGATGTTCCATAGGGGTTCATATTCAAGATGTAGTCGTGTTCGATCTCTATATCTGCAGGTTGAATATTACCCTGAGTAAATACCCGTTCTGATCTGAGTATTGTCATATCTCGTTTCTCCCAATGGCGACTGCAACATCGGCAATCTGTTCTATTTTGCGCTGATCGTGAAAGATGGCGATCATGGCAATGTTTCTTTGTTTCAACTGGTCAAGCAAACGCAATACGACCTCTGAGCTCTTCTGGTCAAGTGAGGCGGTAGGTTCATCGAGAAGTATGAGTTCTTTTGGCGCGATTATGCCGCGAGCAATATTAACGCGCTGCTGTTCTCCTCCTGAGAACGTGAGCGGGGAAAGCTTGAACAACTCTTCCCGTATACCGAGTTGTGTGAGCATTTTTCGAGCTTCTTCTTTGGCCTGTTCTTCATCGGTGCCTATTTCAATGAGTGGGTAGGCAACTGCATCCAGAGCTGAGACCCGGGGCAATATTTTGAGAAACTGTGTAACAAAACCAATTTCACGTCTGCGCAGATCAAGAACATGACTTTCCGGGCATGAAGCCAGATCAACTTCGGGATTGTTGTTGCGGTGAAACCGAATAGAGCCGGAGTCTGCGAGATAGGTTCTGAAGATGGTTTTTAAAATACTTGATTTACCCGCACCGCTTGGACCATGGAGTGCCAAAAGCTCGCCGCAGCGCAAGGAAAAATTTACATTTTCAAACCCCTGCACCCGTACACCGCCACGGTTATGGAGTGTGAAGCTTTTCCCAAGTGCTTCAACCTTGAGTTTATAACGGTGATTGAAAGCTGACATAATTGTGCCTATAGTTTGCTTGAAACCAGAAGTTGGGTATAGGGATGCTGGGGATCTTCCAGGATCTGGTCGGTAAGGCCGTATTCCACCAGAGAGCCGTTTTTCATGACGAGGGTAAGATCAGTGAGGTGATTGATCACACCGAGATCATGTGAGACAACAATCATCGAAAAACCCATCTCGTATTGCAGTGCTTTGATCAGATCGAGGATCCGGGCTTGAACTGAAACATCCAATCCGGTGGTTGGTTCGTCAAGTAACAGGAGACGTGGCGAGCTCGAAAGCGCCTTGGCGATTTGAATTCGCTGTTGTTGCCCTCCGGAGAAGTTATCCGGATAATCGTCAATTCGTGACCGCGGCATTTCAATTTTGCCGAAATAATAGAGCGCCTGATCCCTGATTACCTCGTACCGTTTCTCTCCGGCACCAAGTATTTTCTCTGCAATATTTCCCCCTGCCGAAAAATTGAAATTAAGGCCAAGGTGGGGGTTTTGATAGATCATTGACATTTCATGATTACGCAGCCAGGCTTTGCGGGCTGGTGGGAGTTCGAGGATGTTGCAATTGTTCCCCTCCCGATCTTTGATGCCGTTAAAAAAAATGGTTCCTTCGGATACGGGTTGATCCTGGAATATGAGCTGAAGCAGGGTGGACTTGCCACTTCCTGATTCACCGACAACGCCAAGTATCTCTTTGTCCTTTACTTTCAGGCTGACATCATTGACCGCCACGACTGAATGACAAACCGGGCAGATGGCTCGATCTGCCTGTTCGCCGGTTTCTGGCAGACAGTTATTACAACCAGAACCGAAAATTTTGCTGACATTTTTTAGTTCAAGCAGCACCCCGATCCTCCTTTAGATGTGTATCGCAATGATAGGTATCACTGCAGAAAAAGTGAACGCCATCATCGAGGTGGACCTCGTCAAGAAAAACATCTTCTGATCCGCAGCGTTCGCATGCTTTTCCGGAAAAATCCTCAATGGCGAACTCACGATCGCTAAATTTCAAGGGTTTGACATCGGTATAGGGAGGGATCGCGTATATTCTTTTTTCCCGTCCCGCTCCGAAAATCTGCAGCGCTGGGTTATCACTGAGTTTTGGAATATCAAATTTGGGAATGGGGGACGGGTCCATCACGTAATGGTTGTTTACCACAACGGGATATCTGGAAGAGATTCGACTGTCGCCAAATTGTGCGGTATCTTCATAAAGCAGTACCCACAACTTTGCATAGTCAACATTTGCATGCATCTCCTTCTGCCGAGCCGTATCCGGCTCCACGGTGGTTAACACTTCAGGGTAGGGTACCTGGTAAACCAGTGTTTGATTTTCAGACAGGGGATACTCGGGTACTCTATGTCTGGTCTGAATAATGGTTGCATCAGGTGTCGCAGTGGTCTCTTCCACACCGGTTACTGAGACAATGAAATCCCTGATGTTCACCGCATTTACCGAACCGTCGCACCCTTGATCGATAATTTTTAACTGATCCTTATCGGTAATCAGCGATAACGTTACTTGCAGTCCACCGGTTCCCCACCCCCGGGCGATTGGCATCTCACGTGAAGCGAACGGCACAATGTAGCCTGGGAGCGCAACCGCCTTGAGCATGGCCCGGCGAATTTCTTTTTTGGCATCTTCGTCGAAAAATCCGAATGTTATGTTATCTGTCGTCATTGTTTTTCCGGGCATTGTTTAAGACCTGTAAATCAGCCTGAAACGTCACATAATGGGGAAGTTTGAAATGATTAGTGAATCCCATTGATTCGATCGCATCAACGTGGTGAACCACGATTTCCGGATTTGCGGCAATAGCCTGACCACCAACCGAATAGCCTTTATGGCTCATGGCGAGATCGAGAACCGACATGGAGATGGCTTTTGTCTCATTGAAACCAAAACAGAACCCATATCCTACTGCCAACCGTAATTTGCCGTCCTTCGGATCGGGGTTAAAAGAGCCGACGGTCTCGCACGCGGTGACCCGGATCGAACCAATTTTTACGCGGTTGCCGGTAAATGGATGGGTAAATAGTATATCTGCTTCGCCAAGCCTGAGGTCTCCAATGGTTGGGTGAACATCTCCATATCCCCGCATCGAAGTATAACCAAAGGCCAGCAGGGATCCCGTCTCACCACGGGCCATGATTTGCATTACTGCACTTCGAGGATACGGCGGTAGTGGGAAGGATCGGGTGACATCAAAAGGACTTTGCTCTTCGTTTTCAAGCATCGCGACGCGATCATCCCTGCGCAGCGGAGTAAGTGCGCTTTCGACCCGGATGTTTGGGATATCAGTTTCTTCGAACAGCGGAGCTTCAGTGTTATCCGATGACTTCAAAGAAGAGAACAGCCGGATCACATAGTCGCACGATGGCCCGAGAATCTGGCCTCCTTTTATATCCTTGAACGCGGAGGATATTCTGCGTTTAATGCGAAGTTGATTTGTGTCAATGGGCTCTGCGGAGCCAATTCGCTGGCAGGTTGAACGATGAGCTCTAACATAAAACGCCGCTTCGAGAAGATCCCCGCCGGTTTTTCGTATTGCCTCGGCTGCCAACGTCTCAGTGTATAATGCTCCTTCTGACATTACCCGGTCGCAGGCATAGCGAAGCCCTTTGACCAGAGATTGATCTGATATACTTTTTGCATCATCCAGTTCTGAATGAAAAAAATCCTTCGAATACCGGATGGCTTCGGCACCGCCCTTAATGGCCACATAGCTCATGGGAGAACCTCAATTTTGGTTGTTCTGGGCAATCCGAAGAGCATATTGTCCGGGGAGACAAAAAAGAGATCGACCCCAAAGGGAAACTGTTCGTTTTTCTCTGTCAATAATTGTGCGTAGTTGGCGTCAAATGGAAGTGTTGTATCCCTGTAATCCTTTATGCCGGGGCCGGTCAAACGCGCGCTGGCCTGATGCCTGAGCTGGTCGTTGAGTCCACAGACAATTGTTGCGCTTAATTCTGGACTTTCAGCCGTACCACTTTTTGCCAGTTGCAGATGTTCAACTGAAAGTGCGTCTAGAAAGAGATAGTCTGCCTGATCAACTGTTGTCTGATGCGATCCGCAAAGCGCTCTGATCATATCAAACTCAAGGTTACCGCGATAATAATGAGTAACCTCTGCATACAAAAAGACGCTGGCCATGGCCAGAAGTCCCGAGTCAAAAAGTGGCAAAATCGGCTGTGGCTCTCCTGGTCTTGCCAAAGCTTCCAGACTGGACCGGAAGTTTTCCCTGTTAATCTTTTCTATATCGTGCTCGACGCGCATAGTTGCCTAACCCCTGATTAGAGAAGATCAAACGCAACACGCGTTGCATTGATCTTTGTGTTCTGTTGAGCCTGATGGGCTTCAAGTCGTTCCTTACCAATCAGAGCAAATTTTGTGATTTCCTCTGTGCGGATACCTGCTGCATACGCACCATCAAGCAGTGCAACAGAGGCAGCTTTTTCAGCCGCCGCGTCCATCACCATTGACCAACCGCTTATTCCATTAACCTTGGCGATCGCACTTGATACGAGAACTTCACCGCTGAAGAAACTTCCATCATTAATGGGGTCACGTACGGGTATCATGAGTGTTTGTGACGTCGGCTTTTGGATGATCTCGACGTCCGCTTCAGCTTCGACCGCTGCACAGAGCTGATCGAGCTCATCTTTTGCAAGTTGCTGGAGGTAATAGTTCAGGTGCTCTCTTTCCATCCGTGTCTCTGATTTTCGAGTAATAGTATTGGTTGTATTCACTGTCTGTTCGGGTGCTCGTTACGGTCATAAGAAATACCCTTCGTCTATTACAAATAAAATTGAATCCTATAAATCTTGTATTAATAGAATTGTTAGGATGTCTATCACGGCATAAATGTAAGCAAAACAATAAAATACGGTTGTTTTGGTTAGGGATCGATTAGGATGTTGCGCAAATTGCAACGTTTTGTTTGTGGCTGCCCGAAGACACGAAGAATTTGCCTTTAGTTACAAGATGATAGGGGGGTGTAAAAATATCCAGGCTTTCAAGGGTAGTAATAATCAAAGACTAACATTTATCAAACATTTGCGTGATTGGTTAAGAAGAGTGCTGTTTTTCTGTATGTCATCAACTTATACCATGGGTTTTACTATGCCATTCGACAGGCCTCACAACCATCTCACCGAGTTGCCCCTTTATAA
>QZLB01000153.1 GCA_004796425.1 Desulfobulbaceae bacterium
AAAAACCGGGGTGCTTGTGCAATACCAGAGAATACTCATAACTATGGTCAATTATCCATTGTTTCGTTTTTTATATCGCGTTGTTTTTTATACGTTCTGTGGTGCTTTCATTATCTCTTCGCTCCTGATACCGAGCTATCTCAGATCACTTCCAGAGCTTTTTCTATGGCATACCGAGGAGCTCACTTCTGAATTTTCAACAGATAAGGGCATTGCCTCGTTTGAGGATTTTTTGAAATTAGAAAAAGGCCTCTTCAAAGAGCTAGAAACAAAAATCACCAAACCCGTTTCGGACTCACCTCAGAGTAGAATTAACCGGTTTTCTGAGGATAGTATTAGTTATCCCGGAGGAACCGCAGGGAAAAATTGGAATCGTACGTATATCCTTGAAACCGATTCACCTGAGCGGTCCATTTTGCTCCTGCATGGTCTAAGTGATTCTCCATATTCCCTTCGCTCCATTGGACAGCAGTTACATGGTAGAGGGTCATTAGTTCTGGGCTTGAGGCTGCCCGGCCATGGAACGATACCTTCAGGTTTGCTCGATACCAGTTGGGAGGATATGGCTGAGGCAGTCATGCTTGCGATGAATTACCTGCAAAAAGAAAATCCCGGGAAACCTGTTTATATCATCGGCTACTCAACTGGTGCTGCGCTCGCCTTGCATTATGCCTTATTATCTCTGACAGAATCAAACCTCATGAAGCCAGCCGGGCTGATCTTCATCTCGCCTGCCATCGGAGTTTCAAAAGTTGCGGCCCTGGCGCAATTCAAGGAAAAAGTGAGTAAATTTCCGGGCTTTGAGAAAATGGGTTGGACCGATATCCTGCCTGAATATAACCCATACAAGTACAATTCTTTTACTGCCAATAGTGGTAATCAGGTCTATCAGTTGACCCGTTCGATCCAAAAGGATTTAGCGATCGTCAGAAAGCAAGGGGGGTTGGATGGGCTCCCTCCCATTCTTTCATTTCAGTCGATCGTTGATGCAACGGTGTCGACACCTGCACTGGTAGACAACCTTTTTCAGCAGCTCACTCGACCGGGGCATGAAATAGTGATTTTTGACCTCAACCGGTCTGTTGACCTTGACCCACTGGTGAAAAAGGACCCCGTTCCGTCAGTTCATCGACTCCTGGATACTACCAACGTAAATTTCACAGTCAGCTTTGTTACCAATCATGAGCATGGTTCTGAGGTGTTCATCCACCGGAAACGAGCTGGTAGCTCCACCATTGAAACGAAAAACTTGGCATTGTCGTGGCCCCAGGGGGTGTATTCACTCTCCCATATCGCACTTCCTTTCTCAGAGAATGACCCCCTCTATGGAAAACGAGACCCATCTTCTGAGGCATTAAACCTTGGTGATATTCCATTACGAGGTGAGAGAGGGCTCCTTACCATTTCCCCAAATGAAATTATTCGGCTGAAATGGAATCCTTTTTACCCCTTTATGGAGGAAAAAATTGTTAACTTCATCGACATGAAAGAGTGAGAAAGAAGAACAATCAAATTGTACCAATAATATCAATAATATAATTCAGGATTTGTAACTATGGCAGCCAGCGAATATAAAGACCAGACAGTGGAGGCAGGTCGGTTCGAAAAAGCGTTTAAACAGGCGTTATCCCCACTTGAGGATTTCGTTCATCGGGAAACATCTTCCGGCATCATTTTGATGAGTTGTGTGATTGTCTCAATCGTTATCGCCAATAGTCCGCTTTTTACGATTTACGACAGCATCCTGCATACCAAACTTACCGTTGGGGTACCTGGTTTGTCTCTGTCCCATTCACTGCATCACTGGATAAATGACGGTTTGATGGCACTGTTTTTTTTCGTGGTTGGGCTGGAAGTAAAACGAGAGATCTTGATCGGGGAACTTTCAAACCTCAAAGGGGCAATCTTGCCAATCGGTATGGCCATTGGCGGTATGGTTGTTCCGGCAAGCTGTTACCTGATTTTTAACCATACCGGCGAAGCGACAAACGGATGGGGAATTCCCATGGCCACCGATATTGCCTTTGCCCTTGGTATTCTTGCTCTGCTCGGCTCACGGATTCCCAAAACACTCATAGCCTTGTTACTGGCAATCGCGATCGTCGATGACATTGGTGCAGTTCTGGTCATTGCCGTTTTTTACACCGACACCATTCATTACATTGCCTTAGTGGCCGCCGGAATTTTTTTTGTAATACTGGTGTTGGCGAATCTTGGTGGTGTCAGATCACCCATTCCATATGTTATTTTTGGTCTGGCCATGTGGGTTGCGATGTTTGAATCAGGCGTTCATGCAACGCTTGCCGGTATACTGGTCGCGTTCACCATACCTGCACGCTCTGCTGCAAACTCTTTCATGTTCGCCAACCGGATGAAAACGTTGTCGGGTGATTACCAGGCCCAAATATTGGGTAGTGAACAGCAGACAGGAGATGTGAAACTGAATGTGCTGCGAAATAATCAAAAGCAGATCATCCTGCAATCGATGGAAAATGCTGTGAATTCAATGGAAAGCCCACTCCAACGGTTGGAACATGGGTTACACAGCTGGGTCGCCTTTTTGATTGTTCCGATTTTTGCGTTGGCCAATGCAGGCATACCGATCGAGGTTGCAGCGCTTCCAACCATCCTCTCGTCACCTGTCACACTGGGCATTATGAGTGGTCTTGTTATTGGGAAAGTGGTTGGTATTTATGGTGCCTATTTAATTATCACTAAATTTGGTATCTCCAAGTTGCCAGCTGGAGTTAACCCGCTCCAGGTCCTTGGTATATCTCTGCTGGCGGGTATCGGCTTTACGATGTCAATTTTCATTGGCACCCTGGCTTTTGAGTATCAGCCAGAGTATCTCTTAAACGCGAAGATAGGAATCGTCTGCGCGTCATTGGTAGCAGGAGTTGTTGGTTATGTTGTATTATTCAAAGCTTCACGGACCACATCACAATCTTTAAATGATTGATCGTTAAATATGAGTATTACATCATTGCTATTCAGTGGCCCCAAGAACATTCGCCGACGATTGTTTCGGGATATCATTATTATCATTCTAGTGAGTATCAGTGGGATCGCTGCGCTTGTCACGTATCAGGGGCAGACCATCAAAGATGAAGTGTCCGCAGAGTTGATAGGTGAGGTAAGCGAACTGGTAAGGAACCGTTTTGTCAATTATCTCAGCCCTGTGGAAACGTCTCTGAAAGTGTTTGCCGGTGTTATGGCGAGCATGGGGGGAGGGATAAACGATGATCGTCAGTTGAAAAAATTGCTCGCACCGTTTCTTGACGTGTTTGCAGATGTTACTCATGTCACAATCAGTGATGAGCATGGGAATTTCGCTGAATTTCAACGTGTTGATGGTGACTACCACTATCATACATCAACGGATAAAAAAAAGGTGTTCTTCCATTTAGCGCCACCTGAAAATGGTCTAGCGGCTCCCGAAAAAAGTCCCGTTTACTGGGGTTATAGTGCTTCAGCCCACCCCAGCTCAGCCGGGCTGACTGTCAGTATCAAGGTCCGGGGTACAAACGATGATGAACATCTCGTGGTTACATTCTTTATACCCAGTACCAAAATTATCAAATTTATCTCCGCCATCGAAATTCATCAGAATATTGATATCGTGCTTTTTGATGCAGAGAAACAGAGGAGTTCTGGCGGGGCAGAGCCCGTTGAACAAAGAGAGGCGTTGCAGTCGCTCAATCAGACAACAACTCGGGCTTCTCGAGCTGATGTCGCTGGAAAAGCGCTGGCGCTCTGGGATCACAATCAGTCCAGCCAGCCTTCCAGGAAATTCAAAACAGCGGGGTCCAGCTGGTGGGTTGGGTACACGAAATTACGAGACACCGATGATACCTGGCTCGCAATCATCGTTCCTGATTCTGCAATACTGAAAGATGTGTATCGTCAATGGCTCCAGCTGGCAACGATTTCAGGGGTGATTCTACTGCTCGCCGCTGTACTCACCTTAAACCTGGTGCGGAAGTATTCCTTTCTGCTGAAGGATTTACCACAGCAGGATATGATCAGATCAGATTTAACCAGCAGTGTTCAGAAACTGATCAAAGGTGGTGAGTCGACATTACTCGAATTCAAATCGACACTGCGAAAAAATATCAAAACCGGAAAAGCGGGCAAAGAAATCGAAATTGCCTGGTTGAAAACGGTTGCTGCATTCATGAACAGCGATGGTGGAATCCTGCTCATCGGGATCAACGATGACGGGGAAGTTATTGGAACCGAAGCGGATGAGTTTGAAAGCGAAGACAAATGTCGGCTCCATTTCAGAAACTGTATTCATACGCATATCGGTGCAGAATTTTCCAAATATGTGCATCTAAAGATCTGCCAGATCGAAGAGAAAACCGTTCTCGTCATTGAGTGCGAACGGGTACGACGGCCTGTTTTTTTGAGGATTGGCAAGACAGAAGATTTTTATATGCGCTCCGGTCCTGCCAGCATGAAGTTGACTATGAGTCAGATGATCACCTACCTCTCGGAGCGCTAGCACACATCTCTAGAATTTCACCGCAAGTATCATTACGTTTTACCCATCTGCCTGATGCGCAGACGAAGGTGTTACACCGGGTTGATTAAGTATCTCGCTTGCTTGGGGATTGAAAACCTGAAAAAGCTCATTAGCATAGAGAGGGTACAGGCAATTGTTTAGATGATCTGAGTTAGTTTAAAATGCAAAATCGATTATATATTCTTCTTGGCTGGTTTTTTCTGGTACTTGGCGGAATTGGGGTTTTTCTGCCAGTATTCCCAACCACCCCGTTTCTAATTCTCGCCCTGGCCCTTTTTTCAAAAAGCTCACCCCGTTTCCATCAAATGTTGCTGAACAACCCACGATTCGGTCCCGTGCTACAGCAATGGGAGGAAGAGAGGACGCTGGCCCGCAAGACAAAATATAAAGCGATCGCACTTATTGTGCTCGCCTTCACGATCTCTATTGCATTGCTGTATTATTATCTGATTGTTCAAGTAATACTGGTTGTTCTTGCCATCGTACTGATCCGCTTTATCTGGAACATCAAGGAATAAGCGCGCAAGGAAAGCGTTCGCTCTGATAAGGCGGGGTTCAATTTCCTTGAACTGGCTGCTGAAAGGAGCTAGGGTTTTTCAAGCCAATTATAATCAGCGTTCCTGAAAAAAGTAGAAATGGCTGAAATGTATTGAGCTGGTCATTATTCAAACTAAGAGGGTTTGGACATGAAAGTCTACTTTCATACCGATTTTTATGAAGAATATACCTCCGACCCGGCTGCTGAGTCTGGCAGGATGGAGGCAATTGTTGAAGCAATCACTCCGGTTGTTGACCTGGTCAGCTGCTCAATTGCAGATGAAGACGAACTCCGTGCTGCGCATCCGCAGGCTCATATTGAACAGATCCGCCGAATCGGGCTTTATGAAATTGCCGCCCTTGCTGCGGGCGGAGCCATCCAGGCCGCTCACACGGGTATGAATGAGCCGAGCTTTGGACTGATCAGGCCACCTGGGCATCACGCCTCGGCGAATAGCTGCTGGGGGTTCTGCTATTTGAACAACCTGGCAGTCTCGCTTTACTCATTGAAGAATGAAGGGCTCATTGACTCTGCTTTTGTACTCGATTTTGATCTGCATTACGGTGATGGCAATGTTAACATTCTTGGCCATGAAACCTGGGTGGAACTTCTGAATCCGGAGACAAATGATCGTCAGAAATATCTCGACGAGGTACAGGCCGCGCTGGCAGAGGCTACCGCTGATATAATTGCGGTATCTGCGGGTTTTGACAATCACATCAACGATTGGGGTGGTTTGCTCTACACAGAAGATTATCGTCAGATGGCACGTTGGGTAAGGGCAGCTGCTGAACGCAATGAAGGTGGATGTTATGGTATCCTTGAAGGGGGGTATAATCATAACGTTCTCGGTAACAACGTGCTGGCCTTTATTGAGGGGCTTGATGATCCCGTGACCTGATATGATGTAAAGATCGATTCACCATTTATCTTGAACGGATTTATAGAAAATGGATATAGTCAAATTCATCGATGAGCAGCCGCTCATTCTAACAGAGGGTGCTATTTCAGAGCGACTGCGACGGCTCCCCGGTATTGCGTTGCATCCCGTCCTGTTCAACGCACCGATTATTTACAATCAAACGGGCAGAGCGCTGCTGGAATCCATCTATCTCAGTTATCGGCAGGTAGCAAAAAAGGCTGGTTTACCTATAATTCTTTGTGCTCCGACCTGGCGGGTCGATGGTGCCCGTGTTGAAGCCTCAAACGTGGTTTCATCCATCAACCGTGATGCGGTAGCGTTCATGTTGTCGCTCAAACAATCCCATCGCCATCCTGACTCAGAGATTATTGCGGGAGCTTTACTGGCACCGAAGAATGATTGCTATACCCCTTCAGCAGCGCTTAATAGGGAGCAGTCAGCAGAGTTTCACCAGTGGCAGATTCATGAGCTTTGTGAGGCAGGAGTTGATCTGATCATCTCACAGACCATGCCAGGTGTCAGTGAGTCTCTGGGTATGGCAGACAGGCTTGGGCCAACTTCCACTCCCTATATTATCAGTTTTGTAATCAATCGTTTTGGAGCAGTCTTGGACTCCACACCATTGTTTGATGCAATTGAGCGAATTGATCAATCGGTCCAGACACCTCCACTGGGCTACATGGTAAACTGCGTGTATCCGAGCTTTGTCAAGACAGACGGGGTTAATGAGCGTTTACTCTCCCGACTCATCGGTATCCAGGCCAATGCGTCTTCCAAAGATCACGATCAGCTTGATGGTTCTGAGAAACTGCAGCGGGATCCTTTGAATGACTGGTGTAGAGATATGTTCGAGTTGCATCGCAATTCAAACGTTAAGATTCTTGGTGGATGTTGTGGGACAGATGATGTGTACCTCGAGAAGTTGGTCGATCTGATTCCCAGGTAAACTTTTTATGAATAGGTTCTCGTTTAATAAAAGGTATGAAATATGATTAAGATCTTTGGGCAATTATTGGTACTTATTCTCTGCGCATCCTGCGTGTCTGCTTTTTCACCAAGAACAGCTCATCTCCCACAGGGGATCTGTACACGGGATATCAACGAATGGGGGCACGCTGGAAATTGCAGTTGTGAGAGCAATTTGCAATATGATCCGCGTTCAGGCCTGTGTCTTGATGCTCAAACAACCGAGTCGATTACCATTCAAGGAGTGGTCACTGCCGATGCTATGGCAATAGGCGGTGAAACGACCGGCTTTGTGATTGAGTCAAAGGAAGGAAGGAGCTATGAACTCATATTGCGGATTTCCGATCAGAAAAAGATCAGAAAACTAAGCGGAATGTGGTTTGAAGTTGAAGGTGGGCCACTGGTCATTCATTCGGTCGAGCTCAAGAAACGAAACAGTATCATCGTGGAGCGTATCCGCGTGCTTGAATAGGAAAGAGATTAAAAGGTACAATCGGAAAAGGGAATATCTCATTACATTGTAAGGTATCCATATTAATTGTCTTACCAACTCCTAACCATAATCCAACACAGAACGTCTAGTTTTGTCGCAACATAGAGTGGGCGTCTGGTACTGTTGCCCTGCAATCCCTATCAAGGATTATCGATGGACATTTTTTTGATTGACGGTATTGGTCCGTTTTTCAAGCAGTATAAAAAGCGCAGGATTAACTGGTCCAAGATTCCCTTTCACATGCTCAGTGATGATGTTGAGACATGTACGAAACAATTTAGCGAGATTGCCCAAGATACAGAAATATTCACCCAGCGGGTGCGTGCGGTTGGTTACAACAGCATCAGCTTTGACGATGTTGCCCACCTGGCAACCGATCCATGGCTTGAGCCGGAAGTGAACCAGCGTATTGAGCTGCTCAGAATTCAATATCAACAACTGTTCTCTATTTGCCAATGTTCTCAGCTCGACGTGTATCTAACCATGGATGTTCTCTCTTTGACAGAGAGACTGAAAGCGCGAATCGGAAATAACAAAGAGCTTGCGGTTCAGTTCCTTGAGCGCCAGGTCATCAGTGTGCTGGACTGCTTCCCAAACTTGGCAGGCATTATATTGAGAATCGGCGAGTGTGATGGCACGGATGTGCGCGGGGTCTTCAACAGTGAGTTGCTCATTGAGACTCCAGGACAGGCAAATAAGCTCATTCACCGGTTGTTGAAGATTTTTGAAGCCCGCAGAAAATACCTCATCCTAAGAACCTGGACCGTCGGAGCCTATCCGGTAGGTGATTTAATCTGGCATCGAAGAACCTCGGCCCGGGTTTTAAAAAATATAGACAGCGACTACTTCATATTATCGATGAAGTATGGAGAATCGGATTTTTTCCGTTACCTGCCGCTTAATAAACTTTTCTTCCAACTTGATATCAAAAAGATCGTCGAACTGCAGGCAAAACGTGAGTACGAAGGCTGCGGTGAATATCCATCATTTATTGGCTGGGATTATGAGGAGTATGCACAGCAGTTGGATGGTGCCAAGAATGTGGTGGGCATCAGTGTCTGGTGTCAGACCGGGGGGTGGGTACCATTTCGGAGGTTGAGCTATCTTGAGCCTGCTGGTATCTGGAATGAACTCAACGCATATCTCTGTATTAAATTATTCAAGGATCGGCAGAGTGTGGCTCAGGCCGTTACCGGTTTTGCTGGTCTAATCGGTGGGGTAGATGCACAAAAACTATTACGATTGCTCGAGCTCAATGACCAGGTGATCAAGGAGCTTCTTTATATCCAGGAACTCGCAGAGCAGAAATACTTTTTCCGCAGGGTCCGCATCCCTCCGCTGATTTCGGTTATGTGGAATAACATCTTTATCAACGATTCAGTGCGGACTTTACTCAGAGCGTTTATAGACGATGGCGAACCATGCATTGCCCGGGGGTACGCCGCATTGGCAAAGATTAAAGAGATGGAACGACTGGCGGCACAGATGAACTTGCCAGTGGAAGATTTTCGATTTATGCATGATACCTTCTCCATTCTTGCTCTGGCCAGGGACTATTATTTTCGTCCCTATCGGGAGGATATCCGACAAGAAATAAAAGCCCAGAAACGTCGCTATAAAAAAAGATACCCCAAGCGGCTGAGACCTCGTTATCGGGTTAAAACCAATTTCACACCATTTGTGCTCAAACGGCGACATCTCAAATGGTTGATGAACGTTGCGCTCCGTAAAAAACGGGGGTACCGCGTTTTGGATCACTTGGTTACGATTAATTTTCTTGGTTACTTCTACCGCTTTCTGGTAAGACTGAAACCGAAAATAATTCCCAAGTTTGCCCGTAAACAGGCGATGGGGATTGAAACGATTTTTAAATAGTCTGTTATATGCAAAAAGAACCTCAACATTTGATCATCTCAGTACCTGTGCGGCTTCGGACAGGAACATGACACTTCCCCACCTGCTCATGGTTCTCCTGGTGAATTTCGCCTGGGGGTTTAATTTTATTGTTGGAAAAATTGGCGCTGAGACCTTTGGCCCTCTGTTTTTCACCGGGTTGCGATTCACCTTTTTACTGTTGTTGATGTTCCCTTGGCTTAAACCGGTGCCGGGGGCTATGAAATCTCTTTTGTCGGTTGCGTTTTTACTTGGTGCGGTCCACTTCAGCATGGTCTTTATCGGCCTGCATGCCGGCGGGAATATCGGTTCGGTGGCGATTACAACCCAGCTTTATGTGCCGTTTTCGGCAATTCTTGCGACGCTGTTGCTGCGCGAAAAAATGGGTGTTGTTGCCAGTCTCGCCACTGTTTTCGCTTTTTCCGGTGTGGTGTTAATCGGTTTTGATCCGGTGGTTTTTGACCATCTTGATGCGATTCTGTGGACAATGGGGGCTGCATTTGTTATGGCTCTGGCCACGATCATGATGAGACGATCCCCGAATCTGGGGGTTTTCCGTCTGCAGGCCTGGATTGCATTGGTGGCAGTTCCTTCGGTTTTCACGTTGTCCTTTATTTTCGAAGCAAATCACGGAGAAATAGTAGGGGCGGCATCGCTCATAGATTTCTGGACACCTTTATATTCGGCTGTGGGAGCCTCCATTATCGGACATGGGATGCTCTATTACCTGCTCTGTCGCTACCCGGTCTCCACGGTGACACCATTGCTGCTACCGGCTCCTGTTCTCGCTACGTTTTTCGGCGTGGTGTTATTGGGAGATAACCTGGGAACGGAACTCATCGTCGGTGGAATTATGACGATTCTGGGTGTATTGGTGTTGCTGCGATATGGTGGATGCGGGCGAAATGCAAGGAGTCTGGCCGATACATGACAATCCTGAGCTGCGCCGGATTGACGGATTAGCTCAGAGCTTTTACCTCATGGATGATTTTACCAGCGAAACCTAGAAGAGTTTGCTGCCTAATTTAACCCCCTCTGTTGATGAGACAAAGGTCGCTTCACCGTTTTCCGTTTTCGGGTATTTGAACACCGGAAGGGACACAGAGGTTGCCAGAAGTATTTTTTCTGTCTCAAAATACAATATCCCCGACACCAGTTGGCCGGTGACTTCCGTAGCAGGTCAAGGTGATTGGCCTAGTTAGCCTATTCTAAAATGCGTAACAAGACAAAACATACCCTTAAAGGTGCTCTAAATTTTATCAAGAATTCTTTGATACACATGCCAAAGTGTTTGCTGCTGACTGCTACCGGGTTCAATATCCAGGAACGTTGCACTGCTTCTGATGAGATTGTTTTTCTTGGCCAGAATAATGACCCCCAGGGACCCTTCAACAACAGTCATTAAACCCTCGTCTCCCAAATCCTCGATAGCTTCTAATTTGATATGTTCCGGGAGGTCTTGATTAAAGTATTCCCTTATTTCGCGGCTTTTCTCCTGAACCGCGATATGGAGGTATGCCATGCCATCAGGTTTGAGACTCCAAATACAACCGTTACCGTCTTTTTTGGCGATCAGTGGTTTTTTATATAATTGGCTGAGTTCATCCTGGGATACTATTCCACAGACGTCTATTTCTTTGTCTTGCGTCACGTTACTATTCTCTTGATCTTCCTGCTGACTGCAACCGGAAACGCAGAGTGTCCCCAAGCAGAAAAAGATCGTCAGAAGTAGGGCGATCATGTTCATTCCGCATCTCATCTTTTGTGTCCTCCCAAACACACCATCAGGTGCAGTGAAGAAGTTCTCTAGCATCGTTTATAGCTCAATTCCTAAAGGGTGTAAGTATCATGCTCGGGTTACGATTCCGTTACTTTTTGCCTTTTGTTAGATTTAAGCGTATTGAAGGGGGGAAAATCTCGACTCTTATATGATATAATAGATCTTAAGATACTAATGGCTTTCCTGTGTGCTCGCGTGGCAGATTAACGGCTAACCCTTTAATAAAACAATAAGACCCATGACCGATACCGTAGTAAATTCCTGGAACGAGTTGCAAAACGAACTTTTCATCGGCTCGTGGAATGATTCGATTCAGCGATATCGTTCACCTTTTGCCTTTCGGGGCTTGCCTGACAGCTCATATCGGCTGAAGACTTCCCTGCAGAGGCTTGAGGGCCCCTACTGGCAATTGGAGAGACATCTGCTGCGCAATTTCAGGAAATATGCCCAAATCGATGCTCGGGAACTTGGACTCTTCTGGCACCTTCTTTCAATCGCCCAGCATCACGGACTTCCGACACGATTACTCGACTGGACGTATTCTCCCTATATCGCCCTTCATTTTGCTACCGCAAATCTGGATAAATTCGACTCCGAAGGAGTGATCTGGATTGTAGATTATGAGAAGTGTCACGAACATCTTCCTGAAAAGCTTCAACACATGCTTACCTCGGAGGGGGCTCAGGCCTTTACGGTCGAACTGCTTCACAGTTTGCAACCCCATGGTGACGGAATATATGGTGAAGAGGCCTCCTTCCAGGAGATAGCTGAAACATTAACCCGTTTTGATTTACTGGGGGCAGAAGAGGAATTTCTCCTCTTTTTTGAACCACCGTCGATCAACGAGCGAATCATCAACCAGTTTGCACTCTTCTCAATTGCTCCGAATCCGCAGCGAAGTATCGATGAATGGCTTGAGCAGAATCCAGGAGTTTATCGTCGTATTTGCATCCCGGCAGAAATGAAATGGGAATGTCGTGATAAACTTGATCAATGCAATATCTCTGAGCGGGTGCTCTTTCCCGGCCTCGATGGACTCTGCTCCTGGCTTAAAAGGCAATACAGTCCAAAAACTGTCTAGGCCGTTTCTTTTTCGACGATGTGTTCTTCATTTGGGCATGATTTCGCTACCCGAAGCTGATCAGACGGCAGATCATCCTGATCGTAGCAATAGATCCCGCAGTTCAGACAACGCGCGGTTTCAGTTCTGCACTGGACTTCGGTTATTGTGCCTTCCACCTCACTGAAGGTCGACTTGCGTTCTTCCAATGTAATCAGCGGCTTTACTGCACTGGTCTGGGCTGGTACCACGTTGGCCAGTGAGTCGATCAAGGCAGGAGTGATCATCTCGCGCTGACGATCCTCGATTGGAGGGATTTCTCCTTCAGTTACGTAATAATGGATTGAGCGGGCGGCGTACCTGCCGCCGGCAATTGCGTCAACGAGCAAGCGTGGTCCGGTAAAACAGTCACCCCCGGCAAATACACCAGGGATATTGGTTTGCAGGGTCTCCTCATCTGCCTCTACGGTCCAATATCTGGTTTTCTCGATCCCGTCAGCTTCAACAATATCATCGATATCCGCCGCCTGGCCCACTGCCTGAATGACGACATCACAGTCTATCAGTTCCCTGGTACCCTCAATGGGGCTCACATCGGGTAGGCCACCCTGCGGATTCTGGCGAAGCTCAACCTGTTCGACCTCAATTGCCTTAAGTTGACCATCTTCACCATGGAAACGCACCGGAGAAACCAGGCAACGCATCACCACTCCTTCTTTTTCAGCATCGGCTATCTCATGTGCGTTCGCTTCCATCAGGTCGCGAGAAAAGCGAAAGAGCAGCAGGACGCTTTCAGCACCGGTCCTCAGTGCAGAGCGAGCACAGTCCATTGCCACATTACCAGCCCCAATAATAACGAACTTATTTCCGGTGATAATCCGTTCATCGGTATGGAAACGTCTGAGATAGTCAATTCCGCTGAAAATGCCGCTGAGCTCCTTACCCTCAAAAGGAAGCAGTCGCCCGTACCAGGCCCCGATGGCGAGGTAAACGGCGTCAAAGCCCTGGGCTTTGAGCAGTTGAATGTTAAAATCCTTACCGAGTTTCACTCCGGTATGTGCCTTTACGCCGAGTTCGAGAACACCATTGATATCCCAGTCAAGGTGTTCCTCGGGCAGCCGATACTCGGGGATACCATAACGGGGCATGCCGCCCAGCTTTTCCATCTGTTCAAAAATCTCAACGTGATGTCCCAGCCGGCGCAGGTAGTATGCCGCTGATAAGCCGGACGGTCCACCCCCGACAACGGCAACTTTAAAACCGGTTTCTGCCCCGACAGAGACAGGAATGCGGTTACCGCTTTCCCGCTCCCAATCAGCGACAAACCGTTTGACTGCATTGATAGCTAGCGGGTCATCCTGGATGGTTCTACGGCATTCAGTGGCACAGAGTTCCGGGCAAACCCGGCCGGTAGAGACTGGTAATGGGTTTCTATCCTTCACGGTGAGTAGAGCGGCTCCATACTCGCCTTTGCGTGCATGGGCCAGGTACTTCGGAATGTTGATCTGGGCGGGGCAACGCTGCCTGCAGGGTGAGAGGCAATTGGTGTATTGATTCCAGTGGAGAATTTTTGTTTTCTCACCAATCAGAGAAATAATACCCTTGGGGCAGATTGAAACACAGCTGCCACAGCCGACACACCGTTCGGGATCAAACACCGGTAAACCGCTCTCAGGATCCATGCTGATCGCAGAAAATTTACAGGAACGCTGACAGGAGCCAAGCCCCAGGCAACCGTTCTCACAGCGGATAAAGCCATGATAGAGATGCAGTGCTGCCCGGCAATCCTGCAGACCGGAGTAACGGTATTTTTTGGCGGCACGATAACCCCCTTCACACGAGGAACAGGCGAGAGTGGGTTCGGCACCGGTTACATCATAACCGAGGTAGGTACCGATTGCTTCGGCTGTTTCGGTACCTCCGACGACGCAGATATTAACCTCTACCTCCTTGTTAACGATTGCCTCTGCGGCAGCATTGCATCCTGCCTGGCCACATCCTCCACAATTCGCTCCGGGCAGCAAGTCTGCGACCGCCTCAATTCGCGGGTCTTCCTCTACATAAAAAACCCGGGAGGCAATACCTAAAATAACCGCGGCAACGAAGCCGATTCCCGTCAATAACAATACTGGTGCAGTCACAATAAAACTCCTTCTCTATTAACCTGCCATCCCCTGAAAACCGATGAACGCGAGCGACATGATGCCAGCCGTAATCAAGGCGATTGCCGTTCCCTGCATACTTTTGGGTATTGCCGATATCTGCAGACGTTCACGATGACCGGCAAAAAGCAGAAGCGCCAGGGCATAACCAACCGCACTGGTAGATGAGAAAACAAGCATTTCCACAAAGCCCATCTCCTTCCTGACCACCAGCAGGGCGACACCCATTACTGCGCAGTTCGTGGTGATCAGAGCCAGGTAGACGCCGAGCGCATTGTAAAGTACTCGACTCTTCTTCTTCAGGATGATCTCAACCAATTGCACCAGCGAGGCGATGATGAGAATGAAGGTAAGCGTTTGCAAAAACTCAAGATCATAGGGGCGTAAAATAAAGGTGAATACTGACCAGGTAAAGATGGCAGAGAGGATGGTGACAAATATTATTGCTGCCGCCATGCCGATTGCAGTCTCGATTCTTTTCGAAACGCCGAGAAACGGACAATGACCGAGATACTGAGCCAGTAAAATGTTATTTACAAAGGTTGCGGAGATTGCCAGATAAAAAAGATCCATGTGCATTCACCCTAACCTTGGACAAATTTCTCACCGCGCCAGCGGGAGAATAAGTTCTGGATTCCGAGCAGGATTCCGATGGTCACGAAGGCACCGGGAGCCAGGACGAGAAAGGTCATAGGTTCATAGGATTGTCCCATGACCTGCATGCCAAACCATTCACCTTTGCCAAATATCTCCCTGATCGAGCCAATAAGAGTCAGGGAGATGGTGTATCCGACACCGACACTCAATCCGTCAATCATCGAGATGAGTGGGGGATTTTTCGCCGCAAAACCTTCTGCTCTGCCAAGTACAATGCAGTTGACTACGATGAGCGGGATATAAATTCCTAATTGTTCGGAAAGCGGGAAGAAGAATGCTTTCATCAAGATTTCAACAATAGACACCAGGGTCGCGATGATAACGATGTACGAAGCAATTCTGACCTTGCTGGGAATGATATTCCGCAGGCTTGAAATGATTCCACTTGAAAGCGTTACCACCAGTGCCAGCGCCACTCCCATACCAAAGCCGTTCTCAGCGGACTGGGTTACGGCAAGAGATGGGCAGAGCCCGAGGACCAGCCGAAAGGGAGGGATACGTTTCCAGAGCCCAGCCTTTAATGTTTCACCAAATTTTTGTGTGGACCTCATAACACCTCCTAAAGCTCGGAAATCGACTTGAGTATTTCTTCCTTGTAAGTATTCAGCAGCATTAACACCTCATTGGTACCACTGGCGGCTGCCCGGGAGGTGCTGGTGGCACCACTGATCCCATCGATTTGACCGCCGTCACCGGTGATTGCCACCGGTGGCTCGATGGACATTCCCTGCCATTGTTTCCTGAAAGCTGGCTCCTCAATTCGTGCGCCAAGTCCGGGGGTTTCACTGTGGCTCACAACCTCCATACCGATTTGCTGAGATTTTTTCAAATCGATGCCGAACATCAGTTTCAGATCACCGCCATACCCCCCTTTGCCGATTGCTTCTATTGCCAGAGTCGATACGTCATCACCATCACGAGTAAAAAATACTGGAATATCGGTACCGTCAATGGTGATGGTCACCTTGTTGGGGAGCACTTCTTCGGCTGGTACTTTAAACAACCGCTCAAGGGCTGGTCCTCTCACATAAAGGTCGGTCTGACTGTCGATGCGTGCAGCCAACTGACTATTTGCCATGGTTAAAGCTGCAGAACAGCAACCAGTGATAAGGGAGAGCACGACGACCATGCGAGTGATCTCATTCATTTTCTACTCCTTCAACTTTTGGTTTCATCATGTCCAGGAGTGGAGAACAGAGGTTGGCGAGGAGCACTGCGAAAACGATGCCGTCAACATGCTTTGAGTATCCGCGAATAAGGATCAACAGAATGCCTGCGATAAACCCGTAAATAAACATCGGAGTCCTGTTCACCGGGGAAGTAGTATGATCGGTAATCAGGAACAAACCCATGAAGAGGGTGCCACCGCTGAGTAGATAGAACAAAGGAGAACCAAAGGTGTTTGGATCATAGAGGTTAAACAGAAAGCTGCTCCCCATAAGGCCAACCAGAAAACCGATTGGGAGTTGCCATTGAATCTCTCGAATAAACAGCAGGAAGAGTCCACCGATAAGAATTAAGAAGACCAACCCCTCAGCACTTCCGGCGGCCTGTCTGCCGAGAAACAGATCCAGGAGCTGGTATTGTTCCTGGGCAGAGCTACCAATGCTTTTGAGTAGCCGGAGCGGTTCAATCAAGGTGATCTGCCAATCCATACCTTTAAGGGCATCCGTGTGATCCATGCGGGCTGGCCAGGAGAGCTGTAAGATGGCTATTGACAGTGCTGCCGGGTGGGCAGGATAGGCCCCGACTCCGCCAAAGAGCTTTTTGCCAACGATGATCATGAAAAAACAGCCGACGCCAATTAACCACCAGGGCGCATTGACTGGCAACATGAAAGAAAAAATTATTGCCAGGACCACCGTGCTCCAGTTTGAGGAAAGGTCCCGGGATGGGGCAAACTTTTCAGCCAGCAGATCAAAGAACAGGGCAAAGAGAAGCGTCAGGCCAAAAACCCGTAGAGAAGCAAATCCGAACAGGTAGAGGCTTCCCAAAAGTGCGGGTAGCAGGGCAATAAGCCAACGCTGATGCACTGTAGACAACCCGTCGCCAATTCTAAGGTGCGGTCCGGACCCCACATCGAGCATGCCAGTATCGCGATGAAGTGGCTGCTGATACATCTTCAACTCTTTCATTTTTGTCCTCCTGCTTCCCAGGTATGTCGTGCACCGAGGACCATGTCAGAATTACAAAATCGGATGAGCTGAACAATTGGTCGCTCTGCCGGACAGACATGGCCACAGAGACCGCATTCATGACATGCTTCAGAATGCAGGCTTTTGGCAGACTCGGTCTGTCCGAATTCTATCATCCGGTTGACCAGGTGAACCTGAATTTTGGCGGGGCAGATACGGGCACACCTGCCGCAATTGATACAGGGTGCAATCAAGTCTGATGGGGCTACATCTTCTTTGATAAGATAAATCCCATCGTTGTGGGTAAGTGGCGTCAACTCTGAATACTGAGCGATCCCTTTCATGGGACCGCCAACCACAGGGCGGGTATAGTCGGATACCTCTAACCCCTGGCTCGTCAGAACATGTTTGAGTGAGCTGCCCAATGGAAACCGTACCGTTATTGCTTTTTCAAGCCCGCTTCCACTAATGGTCAAATATTTCTGCAGGAATGGGGAACTCCCATCGAGAGCGTCGAGCATGGCTAAAAGGTACTCAACATCCTGTACGGCTATCCCATGCTTGATATAAGAATCTCTGATGGAGACTCGTTTTCCGGTTATTTTGGCAATTACTTCACGATGTATTCGAGCCCGATAATTCTGGGCAAGCGGCAGAATTTCTGTGTATCCGGAAAACTGTTCTTTTGCCCATTCTTCCATGTGTCCGGGTACCGTCAACCAGACCTGAGCGTTGGGTAGCAGCGCGTTGACTTTTTTCAACCCCTCCAAAACCCTTTGACTGTTTTGTTCGAGCAGCAGTTGTGATTTGAAAA
>QZLB01000059.1 GCA_004796425.1 Desulfobulbaceae bacterium
CATCTCGATTTTGTTAGGGGAGCCGGTCTTCTCGTTGCGTTGGCTGGTGCACTTGCTGCGGGACCAGGTCTGCTGCGTTCCGGTCTTGCCAGTCTGAGATTGGCCATACCAGTTGCCCTTATTGCTTCTTCATGCGCGATAGTTGGTGCCATGGTCGGTTTGGCTTTGCCGACCAATGTCGTGCAGATCTGCCTTGGTGTGACCATTCTTGGTATCTGTATTTTGATGCTTACCGCTAAGAAATCCACCGTACCTGATGTTCCCAAGGCTGATAAATTATCCTCCATTCTGAAAATTTACGGTGTCTACCGTGAAGAAAGCACCGGTGAGACAATCAACTGGAAAGTTCACAGAACTCCCATTGGACTCGCACTCTTTGTCTTGATTGGTGTTATGGCTGGTATGTTTGGGCTTGGCGCTGGTTGGGCCAATGTGCCGGTCCTCAACCTCCTGATGGGTGCACCACTGAAAATCAGTGTGGCAACCTCTAAATTCCTGCTCTCCATTACGGATACTTCCGCAGCCTGGATTTATATGAACCAGGGTTGTGTAATTCCGATGATGGTAGTACCTTCTTTGGTAGGAATCATGCTGGGTTCATTCATCGGTGTACGGATTCTTAAGGTGATCAAGCCGACCTTCGTACGCTGGATGGTAATCGGAATCCTGGCTTTTGCAGGACTTAAGGCTTTGTCAAAAGGACTTGGGTTCTAAAGCCAAAGTTAATTGTATTATTTAAAGGAGAAAGACTATGAGTCAGGATGATACTACGAAACTGGGACCGAGCCCCGAGCAGGTTCTTTACGCGAATATACTGAACAAGGGTATGTTGGTTGGCCTTGTTGTATTGTTGATTACCTTTGCACTGTATGTGTTTGGCATTGTCAAACCCTACGTGCCGCTTGATCAGTTGTCCAACTATTGGAATCTTGGAGTTGGTGACTATCTGCACGAGTTGGATATTCCCACCGGCTGGGCATGGCTTGGGCTGCTGAATTACAGCGATTTTCTGAACTTTATCGGGATTGCATTACTGGCAGGCATTTCGATTATCTGCTATATCGCAATTATCCCAACCCTGCTGAAGAATGGTGACACCATTTATGCAGTAATTGCGATTCTTGAGGTTATCGTGCTTACCCTGGCTGCTACCGGGATTTTTGGCAGCGGCGGCCACTGATCGTTCAAATCAGTACATACGAATAAATCGCAAAAAGCCCCTGGTCACTCGTTGATCAGGGGCTTTTTGCGTCCTGAGGGATTGCGATTGTTCAGATACGGTTATGAAGAAAAGCTGCATTCAAAAAACGTTTGCATTAATAGTTTGCAAGTGCTAATATAGACTGTTCTGCAATTGGTTTTTGACTTGCGTTCTCGGTCTACTTCCTGTGTACAGATCGTCGGTTATAAATCGACGACAGGATCTACCCGAGACTATATTGCATGTATAAGGGGCTGCAGAGAGCTGTAGCTCCTTCCTTTTTTCATATAATCCTCATGGATTGTGAGAGACCCTGATTAAAACCGGACCGTTGATACCGGTAGAGGAAAGTAGCTATGAGTTATGATTTATCGAAGGTAAGAAATATAGGCATCAGTGCCCATATCGATTCGGGCAAAACGACCCTGACAGAACGTATCCTCTTTTACACGGATAAGATTCATGCCATACACGAGGTACGTGGCAAAGATGGTGTCGGTGCAAAAATGGACTCCATGGAACTTGAGAAAGAGCGGGGCATTACCATTCAGTCTGCCGCGACCTATTGCTCCTGGAAGGATATCGATATTAATATTATCGACACTCCGGGTCACGTTGACTTTACCATCGAAGTTGAGCGTGCGCTTCGGGTTCTCGATGGCGCGGTATTGATTCTCTGTTCAGTAGGTGGTGTCCAGTCTCAATCAATTACGGTGAATCGACAGATGACCCGTTATAAGGTTCCCCGAATTGCCTTTATCAACAAATGTGACCGTACCGGTGCCAACCCGGGACGCGTTACCAGTCAGCTCCGAGAAAAGCTCGAGCTCAATGCACATATGATGCAGATACCGATTGGCCTTGAGAGCGAGCTGGAGGGAGTTGTTGATCTGGTGACCATGAAAGCGATTTATTTCGATGGTGATAACGGTGAAATTATCCGCGAAGAGAGTATTCCTGATGTGCTGCTTGATGAAGCCCAGAGCAAGCGCGAAGAACTGCTGGAAGAGATTTCAATGTTCTCCGAGGAATTGATGGAGGCATTACTCGAAGGTGGAGATATTGATACCACCGTTATTTATGACGCCGTGAGAAAGGGAACCCTGGACCTGGAATTCACCCCGGTATTCATCGGTTCTGCGTATAAAAATAAAGGAATTCAAACACTGCTTGATGCAGTTGAAGCATATCTGCCGTGTCCCACTGATGTCGTGAACAACGCGCTTGATCTTGCCAAGGATGAGGAAGAATTCCCTGTTACTAATGATGCTGATGACAAGTTGATCATGCTCGCCTTTAAACTTGAAGATGGCAGATATGGTCAGCTTACCTATGTCAGAACCTACCAGGGTGTACTGACCAAGGGAGATACTGTTTATAACAGCAGGACCGGAAAGAAGGTAAAAATCGGCCGGTTGGTTCGTATGCACTCCGATGAAATGGAAGAGATTGAATCATGCGGTCCTGGCGATATCGTCGCGCTGTTTGGAGTGGATTGCGCATCAGGTGATACCTTTACGGCAGAAGGAATGACGGTTTCCATGAGTTCCATGCACATTCCAGAGCCGGTCATTTCGCTGGCAGTCATTCCGGTTGATAACAAAGCCCAGACCAACATGTCCAAGGCGCTCAATCGATTCACCAAAGAGGATCCGACGTTCAGAACCTTCGTTGATCATGAGACCGGTGAAACCATTATTTCCGGTATGGGCGAACTGCATCTTGACGTTTATATCGAGCGCATGAAGCGTGAATATAAAGCAGCGGTTGAGGTTGGTGCACCTCAGGTTGCCTATCGTGAGACCATCGCCAATCGTGCTGACTTTGATTACACCCACAAGAAACAGACCGGTGGTTCTGGTCAGTACGGCCGGGTGGCAGGATATATCGAACCACTGGAAGAGGGCGAATACGAATTTGTCGATGAGATTGTGGGCGGTGTTATCCCCCGCGAATTTATTTCATCGTGTGACAAAGGTTTCAAGAAGAGTCTTGAAAAAGGTTCACTATGCGGTGCGGCAATTACCGGCGTACGTTGTGTTATTAACGACGGAGCAGCGCATTCGGTCGACTCCTCGGATGTTGCCTTCCAGCTTGCCGCAGCTGGCGCCTTCAGGGAAGGATACATGAAGGCCAAACCGATTATCATGGAACCGATCATGAAAGTGGCCGTGGAAGGGCCTTCTGAATTCCAGGGAGCCGTGATGGGTAGTCTGAACCAGCGTCGTGGTATGATTATTGGTACCGTTGAAGAAGGTAATTATACGGTGGTGGAGGCTGAAGTGCCACTGTCTGAGATGTTTGGGTATTCTACCAGCTTGAGATCTCTGACCCAGGGTAAGGCTGAGTTTACCATGGAATTTGCTACCTTCAAACAGGTTCCGAAAAGTGTCAGTGAAGAGCTGATTAAGAAATACCAGGAAGAAAAGAATAAAGACTGATCCTCAGTCATGAGATAACGGGGCACGGCTCAGGAATCATAAGCGGGTTTCGGCTGCTCCGAGAAAAATTAAGACCAAAAGAGGTTAGCTGCCATGGCAAAAGAAGAACTTATTTCCAGTAACCCCCTCAGGGTTTTGGGGATTGATAGAAAGGCAGAGGAAGGAACCCAGAGTCTGGGGTTGGTAATGGCCCGCGCCGGGCTGGGAAAAACAGCGATACTGGTACAGATTGCTCTGGATTCAATGCTCAGAGGCAACCGTGTGCTTCATGTGGCGATCGGAGAATCCATTGAGAAGACCAGAGAACGATATGATGATATTCTGGCCTTAATGGCTGAAGATGCAAAAATAAGCGATTTGGATGAGGTTGCCCAGAATCGGATGATCATGACCTTCAAAGAGGGTGTGTTCAGCAGGGCGGTTCTTGAGGAGCGGCTGAAAGATCTGATTCAGCAGGATATTTTCAAACCGGACTGTCTGATCATTGACGGGTATGATTTTGATGGGAACGGTCGTCAGGCAATGGAAGATTTAAAAACGTTGATGGCTGATCTGGGTGTTGCTGTGATCTGGTTTTCGGCGATCAGCCACCGGGACGATACCCGAGTCAGTGCAGACGGAGTTCCGGCACCCTGTCATACCATTGACGATCTTTTTGAAGTGGTTTTACTGATTAAACCTGATGGCAACGTGATGAACCTTGATATTCTCAAATGCGCTTATTGTGAGGTGGAACCGGGAACCACGCTGCTGCTTGATCCTTCAACCATGCTGATAAAACGTTCGTAAATCAGTTGGTTGAAAATCCGCAACTACATGATTTTACACAATAACAGGCGGGTTCCGAAATGGGACCCGCCTTTTTTTTTAGGAGCATGATCATGAAGTTTCGTCCCTGTATCGATTTGCATGAGGGAAAGGTAAAACAGATTGTTGGCTCAACCTTGCGTGAACAGAGCCCTGCCAGTTTGCAGACCAATTTTGTCGCTGACCAACCACCCGCATACTATGCCGGATTATACAAAAAAGACGGGCTTGACGGAGGTCATGTCATCATGCTTGGTCCTGGGAATGAAGATGCAGCGATCGAAGCACTTGGTGCATTTTCGGGTGGGTTGCAGATTGGAGGAGGGATTAATGATGAAAATGCACCGTTCTGGTTGCGTAAAGGGGCCTCTCATGTAATTGTCACTTCCTGGGTATTTCGCGATGGTATGGTTGATGTTGCACGTTTGCACCGTTTGGTTGAGGTGATCGGAAAATCCCGGTTGGTCCTGGACTTGAGCTGCAGGAAGAAGGACTCGGATTATTATATTGTCACCGACCGCTGGCAGAACTTTACCGAAGTAAAAATAGATGCGTCGACACTGTCAGAGCTCAGTGAATATTGCGATGAATTTCTTGTTCATGCAGCCGATGTTGAGGGAAAATGTGAAGGGGTTGAAGTCGAACTGGTAAAAATTCTTGGTGCATCATCGCCAATTCCGACCACCTATGCGGGAGGTATCCGAGGGATAACAGACCTTGAGCTCGTCCATAAATTCGGACAGGGACAGCTCGATTTTACCATCGGCAGTGCACTCGATTTATTTGGTGGTACCCATATCCGTTATGCTGATGCGGTTTCTTTTCATAACCGGCACGCTCAAAGCCATGCATAATCTCTTGGAGACTGGTAATGCAGACAGACGAAAAATCTCCAGAATCATTAGCCGAGATAAAACTCCTGGTTCCTGAGTCGCTGGCTGTGGCCTGGCAGCGATGTAGTTGGGTTCTGGTCGACGAAACCGGTAAGGATCGCAAGAAAATCATGGAAGAGATGGTTTATGACTTTCTGGTCAAACATGGTTGTTGATCCAAGGTCATTTTTCAGCTTGTAGTTCCGTTGTTTTTGTTTTTCCGGTTTGCCATATCGTGCCATTTTACACTCCCGATATGGAGAAAATCTCAGATCAATTTCAGTTATTCTTGACATCAGATTATTGAAAATGTTACCTAAATAGCATTTGTGCCTATCCATGCAGATCAATGGATTGGTACTACTCTTCTATACACTCATCGTTCTATTTCGGAGGGGATTGAGGTGCGGCACGCTCTAGCAATGTCTACACTGCTTGCTGTTTTCTGGTTGATCAATTCTGGTCACTACACACCACTCCTGCTTTTTTTCATGATCGTTTCCGTCTTGTTTGTGGTGACGTTATGTCGTCGGATGGACGTTGTCGATAAAGAGTCCCAACCTCTAAATCTCACTTTTACCATTCCCGGATACTGGCTCTGGCTGATCAAAGAAGTGGTGGTTGCAAACATTGCAGTTGCGCGTTGTGTCTGGCAGGGCAACCACAGTATTAATCCCCAAGTCATTAAAGTTACTGCTCACCAGAAAACAGACATTGGCAAGGTGATTTATGCCAATTCGATTACCCTGACTCCGGGGACCGTCTCCATCGATCTTCAGGACAATATCATTTCAGTCCATGCCCTGACCGAAGAATCGGCGGCAGATCTGCTGACGGGTGAGATGGATCGCCGTGTCTGTAAGGTGGAGGGGTAATGTTTGCCTTAACCGCTATCACGCTGCTGGTGGTAATGTCCATGGCACTCATCCGTGCCTTCAAGGGTCCCACCCTGTATGATCGAATTCTGGCGGTTAATAATTTTGGTACCAAAACAGTGCTGCTAATCGCAGTCATAGACTTCCTAGCTGGCCGGCCGGATTTTCTTGATATTGCGATTGTTTACGCATTGATAAACTTTATCAGTGTTATCGGTATATTGCGCTTTTTTGAGTATTCCGATACCAAGCGCGATCTAAGTGAGGAATCCTGATGGAACTGGTTCTTGACATCATCAGCTGGATATTTTTAGTGACCGGTTGTTTTTTTTGCCTGACGGGGGCGGTCGGTCTGCTTAGATTCCCTGATTTCTTTTCCCGAATCCATGCCGCAAGTATCACCGATACCTTGGGTGCCGGCCTCATTCTGATCGGCTTAATGTTTCAGTCAGGTGGTTGGGGACTGGTCATGCCCAAACTTGTGTTGATCCTGTTATTTTCGTTGCTGGCCAGTACCACAGCCAGTCATGCGATTGCCAAAGCGGCCCTGAAGAGCGGTTTGAAGCCGGAAGTTTCAAGTGCAGATGAACCTTCAGAAGGAGAATCGTCATCGAAACTCTGATAGACTTTGTCTTACTCTCTTTTCTGGCGTTAACAGCCATTGCCGTCACCCGTATGAGCGACCTGTTTGCCGTAGTCATGCTGTCCGGTATATACAGTCTGATTTCAGCAAGCCTGTTTCTCGACCTTGATGCGGTTGATGTCGCGTTTACTGAAGCCTCGGTGGGAGCGGGTATCTCAACACTGTTGATGCTTGCCTCGCTCAAGCTGGTCAGTCGCTATCAAAAGAAAACCCGCTACAAACCGATTCTCGCCTTTTTTGTGGTGGTTACGACCGGGGCAATGTTGATCTATGGCACCCTTGATATGCCACATTTTGGAACCGCAGATGCACCGGTTCATACCCATGTTGCACCACGCTATCTTAATGAATCAATGGGTGAGATCGGTGTACCCAATGTGGTAACTTCAGTACTGGCCAGTTACCGTGGCTATGATACCCTGGGGGAGACGCTGGTGATCTTTACTGCCGGCATTGGGGTAATGGCCCTGCTGATGGTATCTAAACAGACCAAACAGGAGTCGAAAAAACTGATACCGGCTGATATGCAGCAGCAGATCATTCTGAGAATCGTCGCCAAGATGATGATCCCGCTGATCCTTATGTTTGCACTTTATGTTCAATTTCATGGCGATTATGGACCCGGTGGCGGCTTCCAGGCTGGGGTGATCTTTGCTGCGGGAATCATTTTATACACAATGTTGTTTGGTCTCTCCACTTCTCAAGAGGTGTTTAAAGCGACTACAATCGAATTATTTACCGCCGCCGGAGTCCTGCTCTATGGTGGTGTCGGAGTGGTATGTATGCTGCTTGGGGGTAATTTTCTGGATTACGACTTCCTCAAACACGATCCAGTTCACGGGCAGCACCTGGGCATCCTCCTGGTTGAACTGGGTGTCGGTATCACCGTTGCATCGGTGATGATGATCATATTTTTTAAATTCACCTGGCGGACGGTTAAGCACAAATATAAGAAATGAATATCCTCGGCTTATATAATTACTGGATCGTAGTGGTGCTGATGCTGATCGGCTTCTACATCGTCATCGCTCACGAGAACCTGATTAAAAAACTGGTCGGGCTCTCCATTTTCCAGACTTCGGTATTTTTCTTCTATATCAGTATGGGAAAGATCACCGGTGCAACCGCCCCGATCCTCGATGAAAAGTATGAGCTCTATTCTAATCCGCTGCCCCATGTACTGATTCTGACCGCGATCGTGGTTGGCATCGCGACCACCGCCCTCGGCCTTGCTCTGGTCGTGCGTATTCAGGAGGCATACGGGTCAATAGAGGAGCGGGATATACAGGAACAGGACGCCCATGACCAGCTTGAATGTCAGTTGGAGGCATATGGTCCAAGTTCCATGGAAATTTCAGACGAACAGGAACAAGACGAGTGACCACACACCTCCCCATTCTGCAGGTTATTATCCCACTGCTGGCGGCGCCATTCTGCATTTTTCTGCGAATACCGCGACTGGTTGGCATTTTTGCGATACTGGTGAGTGCGGCCGCCTTCCTGGTTAGCTGCGGTCTGCTGCAGCAGGTTATCACTGCCGGTACTATTTCCTATAAGTTGGGTGGCTGGCCGGCACCGTGGGGAATTGAGTACCGAATCGATATTTTGAATGTCTATCTCCTGCTATTGGTCTCTGCAATGAGCACCATTGTTCTGGTCGCCGCCCAGACGAGTATAAAAAAGGAGCTGCCGGAAGACCGGCATGTCTTTTTTTATACCTCTTTTCTGCTCTGTCTCACTGGCCTGCTCGGTATCCTGGCTACCGCTGATGCCTTTAATGTCTTTGTTTTTCTTGAGATATCGGCATTATCAACCTATACGATGATTGCCCTGGGGACTGATCGAAGGGCGTTGACCGCCTCATACCAGTATCTGATTATGGGAACCATTGGAGCAACGTTCATCATTATTGGCGTTGGGTTGATGTACATGATGACCGGTACCCTGAATATGTATGACCTGGCCGAGCGATTACCGGAAGTGAATACTTCCCGAACGGTACTCAGTGCCTTTGGCTTCTTTATCGTCGGGGTATGTCTGAAACTGGCCTTGTTTCCGCTCCATCTCTGGCTGCCGAACGCATACGCGTTTGCGCCATCAATCGCCACAGCCTTTTTGGCGGCTACCGCGACAAAAGTAGCGGTTTATCTGCTGATCAGGTTGGTTTTTTCCATCTTCGGCATCGAGTTTGTGGTAACAGTCCTGCCCATGCAGGAAATTTTCATGGTTCTTGGTCTGGCCGGTATTTTTGCCGCTTCAGTTTCGGCAATCTATCAGCTTAATATCAAAAGACTTTTTGCATATTCAAGTGTGGCACAGATCGGCTACATGATCCTAGGGTTGGCTATTGGTACTAAGCTTGGACTGGTGGCGACACTGGTTCACATGTTTAACCATGCTTTGATGAAAGCCGCTGTTTTTCTGGCAATCGGTGGTGCCGTTTATCGAATACACAGCGCCCAGTTGATACATTTCGCCGGTCTTGGCCGCAAAATGCCGCTCACGATGGCTGCAATCGTCATCGGCGGGCTGAGTCTTATTGGGGTTCCCTTGACGGTTGGTTTCGTCTCCAAGTGGTATCTGGTATTGGCACTGCTGGAGAATGGCTGGTGGCCGGTGGCCATACTGGTATTAATGAGTTCGCTTCTCGCCGTTATGTACGTCTGGCGAACTGTTGAATGGATTTATTTTACCCCTCCACGCATCAATATTGATGATGTGACCGAGGCGCCGCTCAGCCAGCTAATCCCGATCTGGATTCTGGTGCTGGCCAATATCTATTTTGGTTTAAATACGTCACTGACCGTCGGTTTGAGTAAAATGGCGGCTGAGAGTCTCTATGGCATATTCGGGGGGGTCTTGTAATGGCGCTCTCTGCTGAAATGATGCTGATACTCACCATGGTGGTTCCGCTTATTGCGGTCGGCGGTATTGCTGCAGCCCACAAGTATCCCAATCTTCGTGAAGCAGTGACGATTACCGCGAGTCTGATCCTGATTTATCTGGTTTCCAGTCTCTATGGTATCACCAAGGCAGGAGGTGTGGTAAGCGTTCAGGGAGCGGAGTTGTTTTCCGATCTTGCCCTCAGCTTTCGCATAGAACCGCTGGGTATGATTTTTTCCCTGGTAGCCGGATACCTGTGGCTGGTTACCACCATCTATGCGATTGGCTATATGCGCGGGCACCACGAGAAAAACCAGACCCGGTTCTATTGCTGTTTTGCTATTGCCATCTCATCTGCAATGGGTATCGCTTATGCCGATAACCTTTTTACCCTGTTTATTTTTTATGAAGTCCTGACCCTTTCTACCTACCCGTTGGTTACCCATGCCGGTACCAAAGAGGCAAAAAATGGTGGACGGGTATATCTCGGTATTTTACTGTCGACCTCGGTCATTTTCCTGCTGCTCGGGATCATCTCCACCTGGTATGTAACCGGGACGCTAGATTTTCGGGCTGGGGGGATCTTTGGCGAAGAACATCGTAAGGCAGCGGCAATTCTTCTGCCGCTCTTTATCTTCGGTATCGGTAAAGCGGCAATCATGCCGTTTCACCGCTGGCTGCCATCTGCCATGGTTGCCCCGACACCGGTCAGTGCCCTGTTACACGCAGTAGCGGTTGTAAAAGCCGGTGTGTTCACCGTGCTGAAGGTTTGTACCTACACCTTCGGGATTGATCTGCTGGTTTCACTGCCAACCAGGGATTTTCTGCTCTATCTGGGATGTGCATCGATTATCCTGGCCTCACTGGTTGCCATGCGAAAGGACAACCTCAAGGCACGACTCGCCTATTCAACAGTCAGTCAGCTCAGTTATATAACGGTCGGAGCTCTATTGGCGACCGGTTCGGGAGCGCTCGGTGGAGCCATGCATATCGCAACCCATGCCTTCGGTAAAATTACCCTGTTCTTTTGTGCTGGTGCGATCATGGTCGCCTCTCATAAAACTGAAATCAGCCAGATGAAAGGGTTGGGCAAACATATGCCGATTACCATGACCGCTTTTTTCATCGGCAGCCTCAGCATTATCGGTCTTCCTCCGTGCGGTGGTACCTGGAGTAAGTGGTATCTGATGGTCGGTGCGGCGGATACTGGAAAGTGGCTGGTGATGGCGGTACTGATGGTCAGTTCGTTACTCAATATTGCCTATCTTCTGCCAATTCCACTGAAAGCATTTCTGAGTGAAGACGGGGTAGAGAAAGACCGATCGTTCCAGCTCAAAGAGGCACCCTTGCCGTGTCTTATTGCCCTTTGTTTTACTGCATTCGGCTGTCTTGTACTGTTCTTCTATCCACAGCCGCTGTATGAGATTGCACGAGCTTTTCTGGAGGCATCGGGGAATTATGTCAGGTAAAAAACAGTACTTCTTCGACAAACCGAAAAATGTAAAACTAGTGCTCTACAGTCTTTATGCGAGCTGCGGAGTACTTCTGGTCGTTGATTTTGTTGTCCATCGACATATTATCCACCAGTGGGAACAGCTGCTGGGCTTTTATTCAATTTACGGCTTCATCGGTTGTACTGCTATTGTCCTGGGTTCCAAGTGGCTTCGCTCCATCGTTGAGCGGGAAGAAGATTATTATGACAAAGATGAATTAACGCAAAACAGCGGTGATGATGATGTGGCCTGATCAACTACCGGCGTTTGTACCATTCTTTCTGGCAGCGGCCCTGGCCCTGGTAACACGGGGAAGAGTCCGTTCTGTGTTGATGATTGGCGCAGTGGTACTGAGCGGCCTGCACCTGTGGCTGCTCTCATCAGACATCACGGTGAGTTTTCGTTTTCTGGAGTACGAGTTGACCCCGTATCGGGTAGACAAAATGTCGCTGCTGTTCGGTTACGTATTTCACCTGGCTGCGCTGATGTCTGTGCTTTTTTCTCTGCATGTTGAGGATACCACACAGCATGTTTCAGGGCTGCTTTATGCCGGTAGCGCTATTGGTGCAGTTTTTGCCGGAGATTTACTGACCCTTTTTGTCTTTTGGGAGTTGCTCGCGGTAACCTCGGCCTTTCTGGTCTGGGCGAAGCGAACTGAACGCTCTTATCAGGCCGGGATGCGCTATCTCATTATACAGGTGCTCTCCGGTGTTATTTTACTGGGCGGTATTGTGATTCATCTAAATACAACCGGCTCCATTGCCTTTGATTTCATTGGCATCGACAGCCTCGGCGGCTGGTTGATTCTGATTGCCTTTGGCTTCAAGGCGGCCTTTCCGCTGCTTCATACCTGGCTCACCGATGCGTACCCTGAGGCCACCTCGACCGGTACAGTATTTTTAAGCGCTTTTACGACAAAGACCGCGATTTACACTCTGGCCCGCGCCTATCCGGGTACCGAGCTGCTGATATATGTGGGTGCAACCATGGCCTGTTTCCCGATCTTCTATGCGGTGATCCAGAATGATCTGAGGCGGGTCCTTTCTTACAGTCTGATCAACCAGCTTGGTTTTATGGTGTGTGGTATCGGTATTGGTACTGCTCTGGCTGTTAATGGTGCGGTGGCCCATGCCTTTGTTCATATCATCTACAAAAGCCTGCTGTTCATGTCCATGGGTGCGGTCCTCTATATGACCGGCAAGATTAAGGCAACCGATATCGGTGGACTTTACAAGACCATGCCGAAGACTGCCATACTCTGTATTATCGGGGCCGCATCGATTTCGGCGTTCCCGCTCTTCAGTGGGTTCGTTGCCAAATCTCTGATTATGGCAGCGGCGCTCAAGGAAGGATATGAATGGATCTGGCTCGTCCTGTTACTGGCCTCGGCGGGTGTACTCAAACACGCCGGTATACAGATTCCATATTTTGCGTTCTTTGCCCACGATTCAGGTATCAGGACTTCAGAACCTCCCCGGAACATGTTGCTGGCGATGACTATTGCGGCATTTTTCTGTTTGGCAATCGGTATCTATCCTGCGATGCTCTATCGACTCCTGCCCTTTGATGTCGCCTATAGCCCGTATGATCTCACCCACGTACTGGCGCAAACACAACTGCTGTTCTTTGCAATGCTGGCCTTTGTTTGGCTGAATATCCAAGGGGTTTACCCACCAGAAGTCCGTGCGGTGAACGTGGATGCTGAATGGTTTTATCGAAAATTGTTCCGCAGAATATCCGCCTCCTTGTTCGGTTGGCTGTGGCGCACTGATACGGATTTCAGGAAATGGGCATTAAAGAAAATTGACGACATCACCGTCTATTTTGCAAAAATTCATTCATCGACCTCGGGAAAAGCCTCAATTATCCGGCCAACCGGGTACATGGTTATCTGGGTGGCCATATTACTAGCAGCCTATCTCTGGCTTCTACTAAGCTTTCCGCATTAACAGATTCAGGGATCACCCCCGCTTTTGAGCGGGATGAGCCTGCCCCAAGATGTCGGGTTTTTCCGTTTTAGTTTTCTGTATCCTTGACCTCCCTACTTTCTTTCGATACAATTAGCATGGTGGTACTGTAACTATCTGATCTGCAAGGATTGTTTCCCTAAAAGGATAAACTGCATGCTCGACCCTGATTACCAGCGTAAACAGATAATACGCTTTATTAACAAAATGCCGAGTCTTTCAACGACCGTGGGCAAAGTGATGGAGATCTGTTCACGTGTTGATGCATCACCCAATGAGTTGAACAAGGTTATTTCGCTTGATCCGGTACTCACTGGACAGGTTTTAAAACTGATTAATTCGGCTTACTACTCACTGGTCAACAAGGTAACCTCGCTCACCAGGGCAATCACGATGCTGGGACTTAATACGGTCAAGAATATGGCCTTGTCCACCGCAATTATCAAATCGGTGTCCAGTGCCAAAAAGTCCAGGGCACTGCCAACCTCCAAATTCTGGGCCCATTCGATCAGTGTCGGGGTCAGTGCTAAACTTCTTGCAGCGACACAGGATATTCCTATTCTAGAGCGAGAAGAATATTTTATTTCCGGGCTGCTCCACGATCTGGGCAAAGTACCTTTTGGGGATGAATATATCGATGTACTGGATCACGCCAAAAACGAACAGATACCACTAATAATGGCTGAACGCGACCTGATGGGGATTGATCATCAGGAAGTAGGGCAGATGATTGCTGAGAAATGGAAACTCAATGAATCAATTACCGCCTGTATCGAAAGCCATCATGAACCGGAATTGCTCGAAGATGAGCTGCAAAAAAAGGTTGCATTTGTAGCGCTTGGTAACGTCTACTCAAACATTTACGATATCGGATTTGCCGGCAATCATTTTCCATCAGAAGATGAGTTGGCAAAGCTGCTGGAGCTGACTGGTGTGAGTACCGAGGATTTTGCCGATATCAGAAATGATATTGAGGATGAAATTCACCGGGCTCAGATATTTCTGCAAATCTAAAATTATCTGTGGAATGTTTCTATGCTGAAGGCAAAATTCTGGGGGGTTCGAGGGTCAATTCCGGTACCGGGTGCCAATACGACGAAATATGGTGGGAATGGAGCCTGTCTGGAAATATGTGTCGGTGGCAGAGATAAGATTATCATCATAGACGCCGGTTCAGGGATCAGGGAACTCGGCACCCATATCATGAAAACCCACCTCCCTAAGGGGTCGCTTGATATCGAGCTGTTTCTCTCCCATACCCATTGGGATCACATCATGGGGTTTCCTTATTTCACGCCGATTTATATACCAGGAACAAAATTGAAGGTGTATGGACCGGTAACCTTTGAGGACGATCCGCTTGAAGATGTCGTCGGCGGCCAGATGAAGTATCGTTATTTTCCAGTAAACGTAGGGGAACTTGCTTCTGATATCGAATATATTCGCTTAAAGGAAGACCCCTCGATCGATCTTGGCGATGGCTTGATGCTCTCCACTAAAATATTGAACCACCCAATCACCGCATTGGGATTTCGTTTTGAATACCAGGGAAAAAAGATTGTAACCTGTTACGATACCGAACCATTCAGGAACCTGTTTATAACTGATCCCGACCACCCGGAGTATGATGAGGCGATGGCCTATGAAGGTGAGCTGGTTGCAGAAGAGCAGAACCGGGTCATTGAAGAGTTTTTTGCCGGTGCAGATCTGCTCATTCATGACGCGCAATATACTGAGGAGGAATATGCCACCAAGGTAGGATGGGGGCATACGACTTATGAGTATTGCATTGGTGCGGCAAACCGGGCTGGAGTTAAAAAATTGGCCCTCTTTCACCATGACCCGGATCGGACTGATTCTCAGATTGATGAGCTAGCCAAAATGTATTGTGAACCTGGCCGATATGGGGAAACAGAAATCTTCTTTGCCCGGGAAGGAATGGAAATTGATGTTATGGACGGGTAGACATCAGTAATTGGCCTGTTTAATTTTCCTAACGGTTTCCAGATCGGGTACATAAAGCAGCGGGGGAGGGTTCGGATAGTCCAGCTCAAGCGAAGGTTCCCGTTCCAAAAGTCGAATATTGCGATTGTACGCTTCAACCAGTAGCCTCTCCAGGTTCACCGTGTCTTCAATATTATAGGCCAGCAGCGTTTCCAGTGCCCGACGATCGTTATAGCGTTCAAATTCCCGCCAGAGTAAAACCGCAAACGCTCCGTCAATACCATCGAGTGTGCCACGATTAATCCCTGCCAGCTTTTCACACCCTTTCAACCCGCCACGAAATCCCAATTGGGCGAGAATAAATCTAAGGTCTAATTGAGCCTGTGTTAGACGGGTACGGAAGTGTCGTTCGATGAACGGCACATCAAATGAGATTCCGTTATAGGTGACCATCACTTTGAACTGATCAACATCATTTAGGAAATCTTCCAGATTCTCACCGTTGATATAGGTGCGCACCTGTTCACCATCATACAGGGCGATGGTGGTTATCTCGGCGTCTTCTCGAAGCCCCGAAGTTTCAATATCTAAAAAGCAGGTAACATGCCGAAAGTGGGGGAAGAGCCGCCAGCTGTCCCGGGTTTTCAGGTTCTGAGTGAAATAAGTGGGGTTATCAGCAGCCAGTGCCTCAGCAGACAAGTGCAAAACGTTTTCAATTTCGTGGGGAGAGACCCGACTGATCCGGTCCCTGCATTCGAGCAATCGTTGCCAGCTGTCGATACCTTCGTTCCAGAGTTTTTTCTCGGTACTGTAGCCGATGCCTGGTATATGGCAAAAGGTTGAATAGAGCATTTCCGTTGGGATCAGATGATAATCGGATTAATCGAACTTTGATACTTTTGCTCGAAGTGATTTGATTCTGGATTGTTTTTTCTTGGACTCGAGCCTTCTTTTTTTGGCGGCCTTGGTCGGCCGGGTCGCTTTTCTTGGTTTCTTCCTGAACGAAGCCAACTTGATCATGTCAGCCAGTCGATTGAGTGCATCTGTTTTGTTCTTTTCAAAACTTCTGAACGACTGGGCTTTGATGATGATAACCCCTCCTTCGGTAAGCCGACGGTCTCTTGAATGGAGGAGTTGATTTTTAAGATCCTCGGATAGTGAAGATGCCCTGACGTCAAATCGAAGATGCACAGCACTTGAGACCTTGTTGACATGCTGGCCTCCCGGGCCGGATGAACGCACCTGGCTGAACTCTATTTCATTGGGGTGCAGGCTGATGGAGTTGGTAATCTGGAACATGATCGAAAAGCGTGCGGTGCTCGCTATGATGGATCGGATTCACCGTAGGTGATAAGACCCGACTCACTGTTTAAGGTGACGAACTGACCGTTTGACAATAACTTCATACCATCAACCACTCGTCCGATGATTGGTAGTGAATGTGAGGTGATCAAATCAATCGAGGTTGCTTCATCCAGGCTTTGTTCGCAGATGATGCCCGCCGCCTGTTTCAGGTGAGGCTGCATATCCGCCAGAATCCGTGGTACGACAAATACCGGATGAGGTGGTGGATTCAGCCAGTCTTTCTCGTCCCGCACCACACGGATAATGCCGGAGGATTGATTATTGCCAAGACCTGCACCTTGCATTTTACCAAAAGAGATTGTCCGGACTTTCATCATGTTGGTCGTACCACTGGTCTGCAATGGCATGCCTGCGGTTATTACCACCAGATCACCACTGACGAGAAGCCCAGCGCCGATTGCCGCTCCGATGACATTATTAATCTGTTCATCCATGGTGGTCGCAGGGTCACAGGGCAATGGGATAACCCCTCGTATCAATTGCAGTTTACGCAGACTGCTCAGGTGTGCACTGACGGCGATGATTGGCGTTTTGGGCCGATACCGGGCGACTCGAAGGGCGGTTGAGCCGCTGGTTGTTGCGGTAACAATTGCCGTGGCTGAAAGATCCGCTGCTGTGGCACAGGATGCATAAGAGATCGCATCGGTTACGATGGGTTTTCGATGTTTCAAACCTTCTGCCAGGATGGAATCGTAATCCAGGGCCGCCTCACTGATTTGGGCGCAGGTGGCCAGGAACCGAACGGCTTCCAGCGGATAGGATCCCACGGCAGTTTCACCGGAGAGCATGACCGCATCGGTTCCATCAAAAATTGCATTGGTCACGTCTGAGGCTTCAGCCCGCGTCGGGCTGGCACTGTGTATCATGGATTCGAGCATCTGGGTTGCGGTGATGACCGGCTTGCCCGCCCTGTTTGATGCGTTGATGATGTGCTTTTGGATCACCGGTACCTCTTCTGCCGGCATCTCAACCCCGAGATCCCCCCGTGCCACCATCAAGCCATCTGCCGCTCTGATAATTTCGTCGAGGTTATCAACCCCCTGTCTGTTTTCAATTTTGGCAATGATAGACTGGTTACCTCCCGCCCGCTCAATAACTTCTCGCACCGCATGCACATCTTGTTTTTTGCGAACGAACGATACGGCTATAAAATCGACTTCCTGCTGGACGCCAAAAATAATATCTGATTCATCCTGATCGGTAATTGAAGGTAAATTTACTTCAATATCAGGGAGGCTTAAACGTTTTCGTGAGCTGAGATGCCCCCCGACGGTCACCTCTGCGACTACTTCCTCACCATCTATCTCTGAGACCCGGAGCCGAAATTTCCCGTCATCAAGCAGCAACGTGGTCCCCACTGAAACATCTTCAGTAAGTGCATGATAATTTACTGGAATTGTCCCTGGAGCTTGTGGTGAAAAACCGAGCCGAATAATCTGGCCGGGTTCCAGATCAATGCCCGAGCCGAGTTCACCAACCCGTATTTCAGGCCCTCGTGTATCGAGCAGTATGGCGGTGTGCTTGCCTGATTTTTGGCGCGTATTTCGGACAGACTCTATAAATGCAGCATGACCCTGGCGATCACCGTGGGACAAATTGATCCGGGCTACATTCATGCCCGCTTCCACCAGGGCGAGAATCTGTTGCTCGGTTTGACTCGAGGGGCCCAGTGTTGCTACTATCTTAGTTTTATTTATTGCATCCATGACAATTCACACGTCGGTTCAGTACCATTGACCAGTGGTTGGCAAAATGAAGATCTCAGCGACACACTACCAGAACAAACCATAAATGGAAGAGTAAATTACCCAGAGTAAATCGTACTGAATTTACTTCAAAAATTAGTTCGTCTGACAACATTCATCAGAAAAAATGATGCCTTCCTTGACTTAAGGTTTTGCTTAAACATATAATGAAATAACGCTTTTGAATGCAGGTATACATCCATCTGGTGCGACACAGTGGTATGGCGTAGGTTGGGTTGAACCTACCCAGATGAATCTGATTTTCTACAAGGAGAACCTCATGTCCATTCGAATGAAAATCCTGGCAGCCACGATCCCGTTTTTTATCCTGTTTGGCTTGGTTGCCATGTTCATGTCCGTAAGCTCGCTTCATAAATCAGAAGAGCTCAGTCTTTCCAGCCTTGAACAGTTGATGCTCGACGGGAAAAATGAGAAGCTCAATGACCTGGTTCGCAACACCTTCGAAATTATGGCCTCTCAATATCGGGCAGCCCATGATCCGGTGCAGGTGGCAAAAGCCTACGAGAAGGAATTGCAATCGGTGGTTAATCTGGCCTTTACCGCGATCGAGGGGGTCTATAAAGATAATTCGCTGACCGAAGATCAGAAAAAGCAGCGTGCTCTTAAAGTTGTCGAGGCTATGCGCTATGAGGGTGGAAATTATCTGTGGATCAATGATATGGGCCCCACAATGGTGATGCACCCGATTAAACCTTCGCTCAACGGCAAGGATATTTCGAATCTTAAGGATCCTAAAGGTAAGCGTCTGTTTATTGAAATGGTTGAGGTATGTCGGAAGGACGGGCAAGGGTTTGTTGATTATCTCTGGCCAAAACCAGGAGAAGAGGAGCCGGTCCCCAAATTATCTTTCGTCCGGCTTTTTAAACCATGGAATTGGGTGATTGGCACGGGGGTGTATCTGGAACTCGCGGAGGAACGATTCAAGGAGGAAGCGCGTAAGCAGATCGGTAATCTCAGGTTTGGCCCGGATAATAAGGATTATTTTTTCATCATCGATACCGATGTCAAAATGGTGATGCATCCGATCAAGCCGGCCCTGGATGGCAAAGATATGGCTAACTTTGAAGATCCAGAAGGCAAAAAACTTTTTTCAGAGATGGCGAAGGTTACAAAAGCCAGTGGTCAAGGATTTGTTACCTATTTGTGGGCAAAACCGGGTGAGGAAAAACCGGTGCCCAAACAGTCGTTTGTCAAACTCTTCAATGAATGGGGATGGATTGTCGGGACCGGTATCTACATCGACGATATCGACAAAGCGATGGCAGAGCAAGAGGAAAACTTCAGCCAGGTTATTGGTAAATCAAGGCTCTGGATCATCATGGTTACCGTGGTGATGATAGGGGTTGTGCTGATCGTCATGGTTTTTATTGCCGCCCGTATTGCCTCGCCTATCAATAAAACAGCCGAGATGCTCAAGGACATCGCTGAAGGTGAGGGTGATCTGACCCAGCGATTGATCACGACGACCAAAGATGAACTTGCCGAAATGGCCAAATGGTTCAATGTCTTTGTGGAAAAGTTGCAGGGAATTATTGCTTCCATTGCCGATGATGCTGAAAAAATTAAGGATTCAGCCGGAAATCTAGGCTCCATTTCCTCAGAGATGGCCGATAGTGCCTCCAACACCTCCGATAAAGCTGATTCGGTGGCGGCTGCGGTGGAGGAAATGTCCACCAACATGAATAATGTCGCTACCTCAATGGAGGAGACGGCAGCAAATGTTGACATGGTGGCGGCTGCCGTTGAGGAAATGACCTCGACCATCAATGAGATTGCAGAGACCAGCGAAAAAGCACGGAGTATAACCGACGAGGCGGTTTCACAGGCATCGACTGCGTCCCAACAAGTCGATGAACTGGGTACCGCAGCGCAGGAAATTTCCAAAGTACTTGAGACAATTTCTGATATCTCCGATCAAGTCGATTTGTTAGCCCTCAATGCGACTATCGAGGCGGCACGGGCTGGAGAAGCGGGTAAGGGATTTGCTGTTGTGGCCAGCGAGATCAAGGAGCTTGCCAAGCAGACTGCGGATGCCACCGATGAGATCAAGGAGCGCATCGAGGGTATCCAGAAAACTACCGGTGCAACGGTTTCTGAAATAGAAAATATCAGCCGCGTCGTCGGTGAAAACAGTGAAATCGTCAATACCATTGCGACAGCCGTTGAAGAGCAGTCGGTGACCGCTACAGAGATTTCTCAGAATGTGGCCCAGATTTCCAGCGGCATGCAGGAGATCAATGTCAATGTTGCCGAGAGTTCCCAGGTTGCGACGGAAATTGCCGAGGATATTGCCAGCGTCAACCAGGCCTCTACCGAGATGAGTGATGGGTCCCAGGTAGTCAGTTCAAACGCCGGATCACTCAATAAGCTGGCCATCCAGTTCTCCAAACTGGTGTCGACGTTCAAAGTCAGATAAACCTTTACAACCTCCCTCGGGCCGGTTCTGCATTTGAACGAACCGGCCCGAGCCTTTTCATCCCTTTACTTCCAGACAAAGACGTTGTAGGGTCTTCTACTCATTGGCCGAACAGTAGTGCAGTTGAGCTACTTGTGTCGATATCATAATTAATTAAATTATTTAAACATTATTGCATAAAGGAGCAGCTATGTCAGCACAGCAGGGCGATACGGTGAAAATTCATTACACGGGGTCACTTGATGACGGAGAGGTATTTGACAGTTCTGAAGGAAGAGATCCGTTTACTTTTACCATTGGCAGTGGCCAGGTGATTCCCGGTTTTGATGACGCCGTACTTGGTATGGAAGTCGGCGAGGAAAAGGACGTCGTTATCCCCGTTGACCGGGCTTACGGAGAGCGAAAAGATGAGCTGGTTATTGTCGCTCCCGTGGAGCATATTCCACCCGATCTCGAACCGGAAATTGGCCAGGAACTTGAAGTTGGGGGCGCGGCCGGAGAAATATTGCGGGTGCGAGTTGTGGGACTTGATGAAAAACATATCACCCTGGATGCAAATCCGCCCCTGGCTGGTTTGGAGCTCCATTTCAAAATCAAGCTGCTCGAGGTGGCCTAGCCCTCAACTTCATCTGTCAGCTTGGGCGCGACGATTACGTACTTGATACCCCTCGGTGAAAAACGGTGCATGATTTGAGGTGAAATGGGGTGGGTCATTCTGTAGGATCTTAGATATACGTTCATTTCGTCTAAACTGGGAGTGAATAAAGCGCCTGATTTTTTGCCGGTCCCAGCCATGAGGGTGGGTGAAGTGCTGATAGAGTGAGAGATCTTCTTTGCGCATCCTGTCATAGGGAAAAGCGGCTGGGTTGCTGTCCAGCACCATATTGAAAATAGCCAGGTTCAGGTAGGAAATGTGGTTGATATTTTGCTCTATAAACTGAGATGTTTGCCACGCCTGGTGCTCTGTTTCATATGGTGTCCCAAAAAGCAGGTACACATAGGTGCCGATTTTCGCTCGATTGAGATTTTCCAGGATCTGTCTGACGTTCTCAACGATCGTTCCTTTTCTCATCTGGTCCAGTACCTGCTGGGAACCTGATTCAACTCCGATCTTCAGCATTACACAACCAGAGGCTGCCAATCCCATACAGAACGAACGATCAAGCAGTAGCTTCTCAGCTCTGACAAAGCCGTACCATGCAGGTCCCGGCGGGTCTGCAGCGAGTCCACGAAGTGTTGCGGGTGGTATGGCATTATCCAAGAAATGCAGCAGGTGGGGCTGATATAGTCGGTGCAGTGCATGTGTTTCAGTCTGTACCGTGGTTGGGGGAAGTGGCTCATAGGGGTTGTTTTCTACCTGATCGGGACAGAATTTACATTTATTCCAGTAACAACCATCGGCACTGCTATAGGGAATGATCACCCCGGGGGAGAGATAGTCTGCAAGGTGAAAATCTGAATAATCAGGAAGACATTTTACTGGTCCTGTTTGATCTGCATTGAGGTACTTCAGTAATGGTTTTTCCCCGCACCCTCCTATGCAGTGATCAAAGAGTGTGTGAAATGGATCGGACCAGTCCGGTTTGTGTAACCAGGAATTTATCAGACCGCCGCCGGCGATAATCTTCAGGTGCGGGTAGGTGGTGCGAAGAAATCCAGCGATGGCAAACCCGGTAAGCGCTTGACTCAAATAATTAATTGATATTCCAACATAGTCGTAATGAGCGAGGGATAGCTCTTGGGCAAGAATCTTGCTGAAAAACGGGTAGTAGATATTACGCGCAAACTTTTTGCTGGCGACCATCAGATCTTTGCTGGATAATGGCGAAAGCGCCGGATCGGCGTAATTGGCAAGCGACAACTCTATGCCAGCAGCTTGCCCGGCCATCTCCAAAATGCGGTTAAGATCATTTACCATTCGAACATAGGTGGCAAACGATCGAGCCCCTTTGCCTGATCTGAGTGTCTGGAAGTGACGCTGACGATTTTTACCCGCTCGCTGACTCCAGGTATCGTCGGGAACAACTGCCTGCTGCAGCAAATCCAGGGTACATTGCAGGTTAAGATCAAGTCCTTTCACTTCGATTCCACGACTTTTCAGGGTGCCGATCAGCCTGGCAATACCAGGTGGTGGTTCTGAGGCTTTCGCAGCCGGGGGGTAGAGGAGCAACAAAGACATCGCAGACTATCCATCGATAAGGAAATAAGGCTAATACAAAGACGTCAGCTATAAAAACATAGATCATTGTTGAATGCACGCTGAATCAAAATTGACATCCATTGAAAATTGGCGATATAGTTATAGATGAACGGTTAGGCAGTCTGACTAGCTTTTGCAACGTAATCAGTTGTGTAATTTCCAGATGGTAAGCCATCGAAGGTTGCAATGCAGGAATCTCTCAAAAAATCCCAAGCACCTGATATCCAGGAAAAAAATCCGGTCATTTTAACCATTGATGATGAGCCGGATGTGCGCAATTCCATCCAGGCGTACCTCGAAGATTTCGACTATGTTGTCTACGGTGCGGCAAATGGTAGGGAAGGGCTTTCTGTTTTCCAGGAAAAGCCGATCGATCTGATCCTGGTTGATCTCAGAATGCCGGAAATGGATGGGCTGGAGGTGCTTGCCAAAGTACGTGAAATCAACGAGAACATGCCAATTATCGTTATTTCCGGTACCGGTGAGATCAGTGACGTGGTAGAGGCGTTGCGCAGGGGCGCCTGGGATTATCTGCTCAAACCGATCAATGATCTGTCAATACTGATTCATGCCATTGAAAAAGGGTTAGAGCGGGCCCGGCTCAGGCGTGAGAACCGGAGCTACCAGAAACGGCTCGAGAACAAGGTTGACGAGACAACTGATGAATTGATCCGGGTTAATCAGCGTCTCAAAGATGTGGTTGAGAGTACCAAAAAGCTTTTGGGTTGTGGTGAGCTCCAGGAGAGTGGCCAGGTTATTCTGGAGGAGTTCGGGAAACACATGAACGCCAAAGGCGGCTCTATTTACCAGGTAGTGACAGACGGCCTTGATTTGCTCTATAGTCTGGATCCTGGTCATGCCAATGAGTTTTTACCCTTTCCACTGAAGAAAAACAGTCCGTTTGATAAAGCCCTGCAGTCTTCTGAGCCCTTCTACGTCATCGATATCGAAAAGAATGATTCGATCGAGACCAGTGGCTGGAAGCACTATAGTGACAATTCAACCCTGATTTTACCGATCATAGAACGATCCGGGAAAACCATCGCCATTATTGCCCTGCACAGCAAAGGTGAACCCTTTATCATGCAGGACAAGGAAATTGGGACGATCCTCGCATCGTACGCCAGTGAAGTGATGCAGACTGCCCAGGCCGAAGCGGCATTGCAACGCAACGAAGAATATCTGCGGCAGGTCCAGAAAATGGATGCGATTGGAACGCTCGCCAGTGGGATTGCCCATGATTTTAATAATATCCTGTCAGCGATTGTTGGCTATACCGACCTGAGTATGTTCAGTGGTGATCTGTCGCCAGCCATTGAAAAGAATCTGCAGCAGATCAAAAAGGCGAGTAATCGCGCACGGGATCTGGTCCAGCAGATACTCTCATTTAGCAGAAGTGATTCGTTCGAAGAGTCTGCCGTTGATATCGGTCCGATCATCGAGGAGGTGCTGAAGTTATTGCGGGCCATCATTCCAAGCTCGATTGCTATCGAACATGATGTCCCCATAGGGCTAGGCAAAACCATTACCGATCCAACCCGGGTGCATCAGCTCCTGATGAACCTCTGTACCAATGCGGCCCAGGCGATGAAAGCTGGCGATGGGTTGATCAGGATCACCTTTGAGAGACTGGCACGTGCTGAGCTCCCCGATGATGTTACTGAAATGGGCAGTGACTTCTGCCTACGACTTACGGTGGAAGACAACGGGTGTGGTATTGAAGGCTCAGAAGTCTCGAAAATATTCGACCCCTATTATACAACCAAACAAAAAGGGGAAGGAACGGGTCTCGGGTTGGCAGTTGTGCATGGCATCGTGACCAAAAGTGGCGGGGCAATACGGCTGAGCAGCGAGGTTGGGATTGGCAGTACGTTTCAGATTTATTTTCCCGCAATTGATACGGTAGTGACCAAGGTGGAACCTCAACCGGAACCGCTGATGCCCCGGGGTGATGAACGCATTTTATTTGTTGATGACGAGACGACACTGGCAGATGTGGTTGGGGAAATGCTGACAACGCTCGGGTATCGCGTAGATATCATGACCAGCAGTGTAGATACTCTGAAGCTGCTGCGAAACGCACCGGATGACTACCACCTGTTAATCACCGATCAGACCATGCCGGTACTCTCCGGTGTGGAGCTTTCCCGGGAGGCCTTGCAAATCAAACCTGATCTGCCGATTATTCTTTTTACCGGATTCTCCACGGCGATAGACCATGAATCAGTGCAGGAAATCGGTATCAAAGAGTTTTTGATGAAACCGCTGAGCATGAATCGACTGGCGGCAGTCATCAGAGACGTGCTTGACGATTCACAGGGCGCCCGCCTCTGATAGAGCTATCAAGCGCTTGACACTTCTTCATCCGCTTCCTCATTATACTATTCCAACGATATACAACGCTTCGATTTGGTTATTGTCGCACTACCGGGTACTGAAAAGTTGACATTGCAGCTGATGAACACATAGTGCTAGTGGCACCAGGTTGTGGTGGTGTATTTTGTCCGGGAGAAAAGTTTACACGTGTACGCGCACCAATTGAGCGGTGAGCTTGCAATAATCGCAGGAAATAAAAGCAATGGATATCAGCAATTTTAGACGTGAATACCTGAAGAACGGATTGAACAGGAAGGATCTTAAGGACAATCCGGTGGACCAGTTTGCCCTCTGGTTTGAACAGTCCCGGGTAACGGATATTCCGGATCCGACCGCGATGATCCTGGCCACTGTCGACAAACACGGACAGCCAAGTCAGCGCACCGTATTGCTCAAATATTTTGATGAGTCGGGGTTCGTCTTCTTCACCAACTATGGCAGCCGTAAGGCTCATGAAATAAAAGAGAACAGTCGTGTCGGTCTGTTGTTCGTCTGGCTTGATCTGGAACGACAGATCATGATCAATGGTGAAGCTGAGAAAATTTCTGCCGCCGATTCTGCCAAATATTTTATGAGCAGACCGAAGGATTCACAGGTCGCGGCGTGGGTCTCAAGCCAGAGTAGCGGTATCTCATCACGGGCGGCATTGATGCAGAAATTTGGTGAAATGAAACGAAAATTCGGTGAGGGAAAGATCCCGCTTCCTTCCTTCTGGGGTGGATACCGGGTGGTTCCCCATGAGATCGAGTTCTGGCAGGGTCGGGAGAGCCGGTTACATGACCGTTTTCTTTATCGAAAAAATGAGGATCAGAGCTGGACCATTGAACGGTTGATGCCGTGATTCACTAACCCTTGATCACTGCCAGCGGTTCGAGCTGCTCCTCTACCTCAACCAAATCCTGCTGTTGCCGGATCACCAGTTCTATATTCTTGTAGGCACCAGCCGCCTCATCCAGATCGCTTTTCCCTCTGATGGAGTGAATAATTCCTTTTTCCTCGAGTTTTTTCCGTTCCAGCTGCAGGTCAAGTGATTTCCGAGCCTGTTTTCGGCCCAATCTTCTGCCAGCTCCATGTGAACAGGAACAAAAGCTCTCGGGATTTCCTTTGCCCCGGACGATATAGCTACTGCTTCCCTGGGAACCGGGAATAATTCCATGCTCACCAGTTCGGGCTCGGGTTGCGCCTTTGCGATGCACGATCACCTCAGTATCAAAGTGGGTTTCACGGGCCGCATAATTATGGGCGATCGTTATCGGTTCCTCTGCCGTGAACCCTTCGGGGATGTGATTTGCAAAAGCTTCATGAACGCAAGCGCTCATCTGGAGTCGGTTCTGGTCGGCAAAGGCCAGACAATATTCCATTTCCTCCAGATATTGTTGGGCCAGTTGCGTTTCAAGTTCCAGTCCTGCGAGCTGCCAGGAGGAGGGGAGTGGCCTTTGCTTCTTTTTGTTGAGTTGAGTGGCAATTTTATTGTAGTGGTCTGCAACCTGGTAACCAAGGTTTCTGCTGCCGGAATGGATCATATACCAGATCGATCCATCCGAACCCCGTTGGATTTCTATGAAATGATTACCTCCTCCAAGGGTACCGACTTGCGTCCTGGCTTTTTCATACTCACGTTCGACGATTTCCAAATTCACAGCCGTGCGTGCGGAGTGATCCGGCATCTTATCGTGTGGCTGTTTCCGTTTATGATGCTTGAAGCCCAGCGGTATCATTTTTCTGATATCTTGCATAATTGCTTTAAGTGTTTCCGGTGAAAGGGAAGACACAGAGGTTTTGACCGCTGCGACACCGCAGCCGATATCAACACCAACACCATTGGGGATAACGTGATCAGTGGTGGCAAGTACTCCGCCAATAGGCATACCATAGCCGAAATGAGCATCCGGCATGACAGCAATATGGTGAAAGGCATCGGGAAGATTGGCCAGATTTTTTGCCTGCTGGAGTGCGTCCCCGGTCAGATCATCAAGCCAAAGCAGGATTGGCAGCCGCTCTGTTTCGAGTATTGTTACCATGAGAAATCGATGGGATCGTCGTTTTGTCCAGATTTTGGATCATTTCTTACCACTATAACACAGACCAGAGGCTGTCGAAATCTGATTTGTGGGACTAGAACGGGGGTGTGGAAGAGAAGACTACCGGTGAGCCCGAGCGTGGATGCATGAATTTTAAACACGTGGCATGAAGCAGCATCTGGTCCCCATCATTTCCCGTCCCGTAGAGATAATCACCGACGATTGGCGCATTCAGACCACGTGGATGGGCAGCGTGAAGCCTGATCTGGTGGGTCCTGCCAGTAAGTGGGGTGAACTCAATTCTGGTGCCGCGACGTTCTCTGGTCAATTTTCTCCATTTGGTTATGGATTTTTTGCCATGGATCGGGTCATAAATCTGTAACGGTCGGTTATCAGGATCAAGACGGAAGGCGAGTTCAATGGTCCCACTGCCATCTGTAACGTCACCTTCGATGATTGCTTCATACTGTTTTTCGACCTGTCGGTTTTGAAATTGCTTTGACAGCTCACTATGGGCTGTTTCCGTTCGGGCCAGGATCATCAACCCGGAGGTGTGCAAATCGAGGCGATGGACAGCAGGTTGTGGCGGTAGATCGGGAAATTGTTTGCGCAACCGATTGACCAGACAATCCTGTTTGGTCGGGCCCCGTCCCGGAACAGAGAGCAAACCACCAGGTTTTTCCACTACCAGGAGCGACCTATCCTGATAAATCACTGCAATCGCGGGAGGTTGGCGAGTCGTATTCATACTGATGCACCGCAGAGCATATAGCCAAGAATCGGTGCGCACTTGTCAGTGCAGGGTGGATAGCAATAGCCATGTTTTCGGGTTTCGGATCTGTTCTCCCTGCCAAAGTAAAATTCCACCAGAGAGATTGGTGTCAGTTGCTTTATGGCCGCTTGGTTGAGTAGCTTCGGGGCACAGCAGTCCCCGGTTCCGGTTGGCATTCCACCCGAGAACTCGTGAAAGACTGATTCGAGTGAAGTGCTGTCACGGTGGAAATTGTGAACCTGGTAGAGTTGGTGAATTTCCTTCATAAGATGCTGTGAAAGTGTTTTTCTCTTCTGGTGCAGGGTGCGCTGCTTAATAGGGTCATTCTGCTCAGCCAGGTTGGCACCGATTGCTTTGATCTCTTTTTCAATGGGGTCATTTAGGGCGTAAAAACAATCGACATCAAAAAGAGGCGGGCACCAGCCGTTAACCTGCCACCTGCCAGCATACTGTCCCGAAAAGGCATAGAGGTATTCCACCTGATTTTTGGTTGTTCGGCATTTCAGGACACCGAACATTTTACCTCGTTCCTCGCCAAAAAGACGCGCGGTTGCAAGGGCTTTATCAGAAGCGTCCGGACCAAAAATATCTATGCTTTTCTGCTGCTCCAATCTTTTCAGCAGCAGTTGAGCTTCAGGCAATGCCTCCTCGAAGGGCAGGGTGTGGTAAGATGCACATCGATTGCAATAGGCACGCCACTCAAGCGGTTTATGAGTTGATATTCTTGATAATAATTCCATGGTTATTACAGTAGACAATGGCAGATTGTGAATTGACAGGAACCATAGCGTATTTTGCAGGGGAATACCATTGAAGAGAAAAGCGCCATTTGCGAATTTGCATCCAGATCGTGTCTTGAATTGTGTGGAGCAGGCGCTGGGACGGGATTTTCAGAATATTTGCAGACCCCATTCCAGCTACATAAACAGGGTTTTCGAAGTTCAGGATCACCAGGGTGATTTCTTCGTCGCCAAGTTTTATCGGCCGGGCCGTTGGTCAGAAGCGGCGCTTGTTGAAGAACATGATTTCGTCAACCAATGTGCTGGGCAGGAGATACCGGTGGTACCATCACTCCAGTTGGCAAATGGCACCTGGATCGAGCGGTATGATGATATGTTTTTCACCCTATCAGCAAAATGCGGTGGGAGGATCGTTGATGAGTACACAGAGGAACAGCTCCTTGAGTTGGGACGACTGATTGGTCGAGTCCATCTGGTCGGTCAGTCGGATGGTGCCGCAAACCGACCGGTGATTCATCCATTACGTAACACCAGTAATCAGATTCGCTTTATCACCGAGCTCAAGATTATTCATCCACAGCTTGAAAAAGAATTCCTCACCATTGCTGAAACAATCATAGAAACTATTGCCCCCTGTTTCAATGAGTCAGAATTTATACGAATCCATGGTGATTGCCATATGGCAAATCTGATTCATCGACCCGGGGAATCGTTTTACCTGATAGACTTTGATGATATGGCTGTCGGCCCGCCAGTTCAGGATCTTTGGATGCTGCTACCTGGAGAGTTGGATGAATCGGGTTATGAACTGGAGCTTTTGCTGGAGGGGTATGAGACGTTCAAACCGTTTAACCGTGGTTCGCTCAAACTCATTGAACCGCTTCGCGCCATGCGTTACCTGCACTATATCAGCTGGTGTGGCTGGCAATATGTTGAGGATGGTCAGACCATGATCAGCGATAGTTTTGGGAGTTATGAATACTGGCAGAAGGAAATTGGTGATCTCAAAGATCAGTTGAACGTCATTCGTGAGAAAGTAGTGTGCTGAATCCTTAATGGAAGAGACGGCCAAGCCTCTGGTAAACTGAAAAATTATGCTTGAGCCCTTGGTTGATGATCGGTTTGAAATCGATTGAAAAACGTTTGCTGGCTGAGGATATGACCGCGTTCCGCAAGCGCAAAAGGTGAGGTCTGGTGAGACTGTCACTTGCCAGGCAGATGACATTGCCGCGATTGTATACCGGAAACTCGAGCAGACAATTGAAGTCATTCTCCACCAGTGCTCTGATTTCTATCATCTTGTCCTGGTTTCCACTCCAGAGATTAAAGCTAACCAGTCCGGTATCCACCAAGACTTTTTTCAGTTGACGAAGATAGGACTGATTATAGATATTGGCGGCCATTCCACGATGATCAAATGCGTCGATTATTACCAAATCATAGGTTTTGTTGGGATGGGCCCGGATAAAATCATATCCATCGGCACAATGGATCGTTACCTGTGAGTTTTCCGGAAGGGAAAAATAACCGCGGGCGAGCTCGATAACAAGCTCAGCGTGTTCTACTACATCAATTCGGGAATCAGGGTAATGGTGATGGAGAAAGTGAACCATCGAGCCTGCGCCGAGTCCCACCATTAATATATTTTGCGGAGCGGGTTTAAAAAGCAGACCGCTCATCATGTACCTGGTGTAGCTTAAATACAGGCGATGTGGCGCTGAGAGGTCAATAGAAGACTGAAGAACATTACCGCCAAAGTAGAGCGTTCTGGTTTTGCCCTGATCAATAATCTCAACCAGCACACTGTTCCAGTGTCCACGATAAACCACTGTTCTTTTTGCTTTGTTCATAGTTTTGGAGTGTGATAGTTCAGGTTAACACTCATAGTAACGTTGGCTGCAATTATTTCAAAATTATAATTTCAGATCTTGATGATCTTTGTTCAAAGTGGTGGATTTTATCGAGAAGATTCGATGTTTTTTTTTAGAAATCAGATTATTGTTTAGATAGAAAATGACAATGCTCAACGGTTTTTTAACTCGGCATGTTGTTGGTTTCAGTAGACCGAATGAGAATCATGTAATATCCCAATGACGATGCTCTCAAAGATAATTTCAGGTGGTCAGACCGGTGTGGACCAGGCTGCCCTTGATGCAGCAATCAGCAGTGAATGTGCTTATGGCGGCTGGTTACCCGCGGGCAGGAAAACTGAGGCAGGACCACTCAGCACGAAATATCAGATGGAAGTGATGGGTTCAGCCAACTATGCTGATCGGACGAAAAAGAATGTCCAGGACGCGGATGCGACACTCATTATCTCTAATGGGCCACTCACCGGCGGCTCTGCCTTGACTGAGAGGATAGCCAGGGATTTGAGTAAGCCGTGTATGCATATTGACTTCACTCAATTTCAAGGAGATCACTCATTGAAGCAGGTTGCTTTATGGTTGGCAGCTGAGGATGTTGCAGTACTAAATGTGGCAGGCCCCCGGAGCAGTTCAGACCCAGGGATTTACCAGCGAGCTCGGTCGTTCATAGAAAAACTTCTTGCTGAGGGAGCTTCATGATGGGGAAGCAGCAGAAGGTCCCGCGAATCAATCATCAGCAGTGTACAAGATGTGGTCTTTGTGTGGAGATTTGTCCAGACCGCGTATTACACCTTGAGGCCGACCTACCTGTCATGTTGCTCGATGAACACTGTATGGGGTGTAACCACTGTTATGCGGTTTGTCCAGTAAATGCAGTGGTTCTCAGCAACCCGGAATCGATGCTCAGATTCAGGACTTTTGAACGAAAAACACTCCCCACACCTACCAGACAGACAGTAACGACCGCAGAGCTCGCCTTACTTATGGAACTGAGACGGTCCTGTCGCAAGTTCAAAGCACAACAGGAGGTAGAGATCTCCGTGCTCTCCGATCTGATATCATTAGGTACCACTGCTCCATCTGGTACCAATAACCAGGGCTGGCAGTTTATCATCATTCCAGAGCGAAAGGATGTGATGGCTTTGGGTGAGGCGACCGCGACCTACTATCGTCAATTAAATAATCGTGCAGCCTCGCCATGGTGGAGGTTTCTGGCCAAACTTTTTGCCAAAGATGGGTTGTCCCACTATTATCAGAATTATTATCAAACCATCGAGGAGGGTTTGCGTGTCTGGCAGCAGGATGGCACCGACCGGTTGTTTCATGGTGCCCCGTCTGCCATTGTTGTGGCTGGTGATATTGAAGCAAGCTGCCCAGCGGAAGATGCCTTACTGGCTACCCAAAACATCTTGCTCGCTGCTGAAACCATGGGCGTGGGGACCTGTCTGATTGGTTTTGTCGTGGAAGCGGCACGTCGGGATAAAAGGATCAGAAAACTACTTCGACTGGCGGCAAATGAGCAGATATACAGTGTCATTGCATGTGGCTATCCTGCTATCACCTTTCAAAGAGCGGCAGGAAGAGCAAACTATAATCCCCGGGTATTGAGATTGAGTAAAAGTGCTATGAAAAAAGATGATTCAACACAGAATGTTGCCAGTGACGGTGAGGAAAAACGGGTAAGCCTGGTGGTTTATTCCTTTGGCTTTAAGCATGGGGTGCCGGTTGATGCGAACATGGTTTGGGATGTGAGGTTCCTGCCCAACCCCTACTGGCAGGAAGAGCTCAGACCGATGAGCGGCCAGGAGCAGCCGGTGGCAGATTTTGTCATAGAGAGTGAACAGGGACAGAAGTTTCTGGAGCTATTGAAGCCGATGCTCGAGTTCCTGATAGACAGTAATTCAAAGCTGGAGAAGAAGAATCTACGGTTTGCCGTGGGGTGTACCGGTGGTCGGCATCGATCGGTGGCAATTGTTGAAGAGATCAAACGATTCCTGACAGAACGTGATGTCGATTTAACCGTGTTCCATCGGGATATGGAGCGGGAGTCCTGAAAAACAGAGATCTCAGTAGGGAAAACGAAGGTGGGATCCGCAGGCGGTGAGCAGTACATAGGAGACCACCATGCAAAGCGTGATGGCCGCCGCGACTGCCATGAGCAGGTAAAAAAATACAAAAACAGTTCCCCGCAGGGCCCAAGAGATAAGAAAGCGGGAAATGAGCCATCCCATCCTGAGGATTACCGTCGGAACAAAAACCAGAAGAAAGAGAATACGGCGCACGTCCCAGATGTCCTGGAACCCGCTTCCTGGCTGTGGGCGATTTTGTGTGAAGTGAGTCGTATGCATAGTAATTTCGTCGGTAACGTTGAATACCCGACTGCAAATCCGAGACCATCTGAGTCCACAAACTCCCCTCGCGTGATGAAATGATAGTGCGATGGCGGCTATCACGCTGTAGTTCCGGCCAGGATTTATTCGTTTTGATAGAAAAGGCGCACCCGTACCCGATCTGCAAAAGGCAGGCTGGAGTCATGATCTGATGGTTTCGCTCCATCAACTGTGTGTTTTTTCCCACACTTTGAGATGGGAAATTATTACTCCGCCCCTCGTGTGCAGCGGGTAAAAATTACCCGATACACGATAGCTCACGTCTCCTATTACGTTATGTGGATATTGGAAAGTTCTTTAAATTTTAGGTGTTTGTGTGGTTTTCTTTCGAGTGGTACAGGTGTTGCAAATTAAGAAGCAAAGACCTTACGGGTCACATTCAATTAATGAGTAACCAATACCAGGAGGATAACCATGAAAAAGAAAATAATCGTATCAGCGCTTGTTTTATCACTAATGACCGCAGGATTTACCAGTGCTCAGGCTCGCTGGGGAAACCGGGGAGCAAATGTCAATAACTGTCCCTGCGCAACAGGTCAGGTGAGCCAGGTTGACGCGGCGACTCAGGAAAAACTTGAAGCATTCTACAACGACACGTTGGACATCAGAAAGCAACTCACCATGAAACGGGCTGAAAAGCAGGCACTGCTCCGAAGTGAAACCCCTGATCCTGCAGCCATGAGCAAGATTGCCGGTGAGATGTTTGATCTCAGGCAAACTCTGCAACAGAAAGCTCAGGAGGCTGGTGTAGATTCGATCGCCGGGGCCGGATTCGGTCGGGGACAAGGTTTTGGAAATGGTGATGGAATGGGCGGAGGCCGAAAGGGCAAAGGAGGCGGCCGTCAGATGATGCAAGGTAACGGCTATGGTCAGGGCCGTTTCTAGTAATCTGAATTAATCTTTATTTCTTTTCTCTCCCGGGGCTCTTTTTAGAGCCCCGATCTGTTATACCTTTTGCTCCGAGGCGAATAGTGTGTGAGCCTTGCACAGGAGCTCGGACAGCTTCTCAGGTGTGAGGCCGGAGATTCCCTTCAAGGCAGAAAAATCTGTCCTCTCAGCCCGGGCCCCATTGTTTCCCGGCACCCATGCAGATCCCCCTGCCAGTTTGTCATAGCGTTCGCGGCTATAGGTTTCAAGCCCCCAGCAGGTGGCAAGGTTATAGAGCCAGAGGATCATTCGGATATTAATGTTGCCGGGAGCCTGATCCCATGGTGGCAGCTGGTCCCAGAAATGGTCGGGACGTTCGTAACCACTCCATGCGCTCATCCTCTGCCTCAATCGTGCATCAATTTCGTCAACCGGACAGGGTTGATCTGCATCGAGATACTGCATCACTTTGAGATGTTCATCAAAGTGATGTGGCTCTGAGGCACCAAGGCTGATGGTGCAGACACCCGGTTGATTCAGGCAGTACAGATCATTAAAAAGCATGGGTGACAAGGGGCTACAGAGCTCAACCATGGTCGATGACGGGGTATGGAGATAGCCGCCCTTGTCCGAAGGGCTGATGATAAAAATACCGATATCGCGTTCCTTGCCATATTCAATGGCTGCCCGGTTTGCATCAAAAATGTAGTACCAGTGGACATTGGCAAAATCGAAACCGCCATACTCATCAAACTTCATGGCTTCGATGATTACATCGGTGGGGCCGTGGCCGGAAAAGCCGATGTGGCGCACCTTTCCCTGATCTTGGAGTTTTCGGGCAGCTTCCAGACAACCGCCTTTCCGGCAACTGTACCAGAGCGAACGGTGATCATTTATACCGTGCAGGGCCAGGAAATCAAGGGAGTCGGCCTGGAGTCGATCCAGAGAGCGGAGTACCTTGCTGGTGAATAGCTCACTATCCTCGGCAGGAGATACCTTGGTCTGCAGATAAAACTGGTCACGTTTAAGCTGTGGCAGGATGGTACCGAGCTGGGCTTCGGAAGATCCATAACCATGGGCCGTCTCGATATGGTTAATGCCATGGGCAAGGGCTGTCTCAAGAAGGGTTTTGAGGTTGGCGGTGGAGGCGGCGGGGATTGAGTCAAGAGCGATGTCGTCCCAGGAATGCATACTTCTCATGCAGCCAAAACTCAGTACTGAGATCTCCACCTCGGTTTTACCGAATCGTCGATATTTCATGATAATTCATTGAATGAATGGATTTCAGGTTTATATATTGTTAACGAAGGACTGCGACTCTTCTGCGAACAGCGTGTCCGATATTCTGGCTAAAAAAACACTCACGTGCACCATAATTGGAGATTTATGATGAACACCATTATTGTACCCTGCCTGTTTGATAATTTCTCCTACATTGTTCGGGATGAGCAATCTCAAACGGCTGTTGTCGTTGATCCTTCGGAAGGATGGCCGGTAATGAAAGTGCTGGAAGAGCATAGGCTCACGCTTGCAGCGGTATTGTGCACCCATCACCATGCGGACCATCTGGGAGGCTTGGATGACCTGCGGGATGAATATCAGGGAGTCGCGGTTTACGGGTCTGATCAGGAGCAGCGGATCAGTTCGTTGACCCATCGTTTCAGCCCGGGTGAAACCTTGGCCATTAACAACATACGGGTCAGGACCACCTCCACCCCGGGACATACCCTGACCAGCGTCGTATATCAGATCGATGATATGATGTTTACCGGTGATACCCTCTTTGGCGCCGGGTGCGGGCGACTCTTTGAGGGCAGTGCTGCTCAGATGTTTGACTCACTTAAAACCATTAACCGGGAAGATTCGCAAACCAAGGTTTACACCGGACACGAATACACTTTGAC
>QZLB01000251.1 GCA_004796425.1 Desulfobulbaceae bacterium
ATTTGAAACGGAGTACCAATCACCTGAAAAGTCTGAATCGCCAACCGATGAACCAGTAGCGGACACACCAACCCTTGAATTGACCATCAACAATTTCAATGATTTTCAGCAATCAGTAACCAATGAGTTGAAAGAACTTCGTACAGCACTGAGTGCCCTGGATGAAAAAACCTCCATGCCGGAAGTAGTTTCCGGTATTCTTTCATACATTGACAAACCGGAAGATCGTGAAACATTCAGCAAAAAGGCTGAAGAAGTAGTCGCACGAGGAATGACCTACGCTCAGGCAGATGCGTTTTTCAAAAAGTCACTGGCTCCAAAGGTCTATAAATCTCTGGCCTCGCATCCACGACTGACGAAGGATTTTATCAGGTCGATTAAGAAAAAGTTTTCCTGATTCATACAGGTAGTGGCTGCTTTTCGACTCCTTCTTGAAAGCCTCTCTCTGTTCACTACAGTCCCGTTTGGGTATTGGTGAAGGACTGGACGCAACAACCACAAGAATTACAGACTACTCGAGATACCCCTGCTGCTGCAGGTATATCAGTATTTCCTGAACGGCTTCCATTGGCGTAATCAGGCTGGTGTCGATCGTGATATCCGGTTTTGATGGAGGAATATACGGATCGGTAATTCCGGTTACTCCTTTGACCTTACCTGAACGTGCCTTCGCATATAAACCCTTTCTATCCCGCTGTTCACATACCTCAAGTGGTGTTGCGACATACACCTCTATGTAGCCTCCATAGCGTGAGATCAATGATCGGTTTGCCTGTCTAGGTTCATCATAAGGTGCAATAGGGGCGCATAGAGCAATCCCACCATTTTTGGTAATTTCACTTGCAACAAAACCGATCCTGGTAACATTGAGATCACGATGTTCACGAGAAAAGGTCAGTTCCGAGGATAAATTCTGCCTGACGATATCTCCGTCCAACAAAGTTACGGGACGGTCTCTCATTTCCATAAATTTAACCAGCAGAACTTTTGCAATCGTTGATTTACCAGATCCGGACAGTCCGGTCATAAATACGGTAAAGCCCTGCTTTGCGCGCGGTGGAAATGCATATTGCAGTTCTTTGACAATATCCGGCCAAGTGAAATACTCAGGAATCTCCTGGTTGTTGACAATTTTTTTCTGCAGTTCGGCGGAAGTGATAAGCTCCTTGGACTCGTCGTCGACAAATGATGCTGAAGGAAAGTATTTCGCCGTATCTTTGCGATACGAATATTCGACCTGGGGTACCATTTCAATTCCGGTACTTGTGGAATGTTCAGCAACAAGCTGCTGGGCTGCCCCCTTTTCATAAAACAGACTATCGGGTCCGTTTATGTGGGCAAAGGGATCGGCATGATCCGGCGCAACAACAAAGTGGCTACAGCCGAAGTTTCTTCTCATGATAGCCTGCAACAGTGCATCTCGGGGACCTGCCTTTCGAGATGCGTAAGGCGACAAACCCATCATAATCATGTTGGGGGGAAACTTCTGGGTGAACAATTGGTAACAGCGGATATGGGTATAGAAATCCACATCACCCGGATGATCAAGTCCGACAACCGGTTGGAGAAAAATCGCTGCTCCCACTGATTTGGCGGTATCCATCAACATTTCACGATGGGCGCAATGGAGGTACTCCTCAGTATGGAAACCGAGGATACGCCTCCAGCCATTCATGGTGAATCGTCTGACTGTTTCGGTAGGGGTGAGCCGCAATTGCAGGAAATCATAATGAACCGGAAGCGCAACTCCTTCAATCATACCACCAATGTACCAATCATTTACCTGGTGGTAAAGCTGGTGAACACCGGGGTGAAGCTGGGCATCGTCGGTGCCATAGACCGCAGTTGCCTCGAGTTTCTTGTCCGGCTTCCAAATATCTGAAATCGTTAATATCGCCAGAAGAAAACCTTCCTGGTCATTTAATACAATTCTCTGTCCTGCACTCACCGACGCAGCTACCTGCTCAGTTACATCAAGACAAATTGGCATCGGCCAGGTCGTCCCATCGGGGAGGGACAGGTTCGACAACACCGAATCGTACTCAGCACGGTTCAGGTATCCTGACAACGGATAAAACCCTCTGTTAAGCAGGAGTTCAAGGTCAAAGAGCTGTCGCTCATTTAAATCAATTGCTGCAAGCTCCAATGCTTCACGACGCAAAACTTCAGCCCGCCTGAAATGAACAACAAGTGATTCAGAATAATCGTCTGACCTTTTCATTTACCTCTGTTTCCCTTTTATAAACCCTTGTCCGAAGAGCTCCTTTGAATTCTTGTCCAACTGATAAGTGCCAAAGATTATGAATGATCCAATTATCTATGATACTGATCTGTTAAGACTGCTGAGAAGTGCTTTCACTGATGCAATAATGATATCAGTATCGACGCCAGCCCCCCAGAATGTATTTCCGTCTGCCTTACGAACTTGTATATAGGCAATTGCACGAGCACTGGAACCGGTATTAATAGCATGCTCATGATAACTCAACAGCCTGAAATCTCCAGTAATATTTTCCTTTAGTGCGGTGGAAAATGCGTCAAGCGGGCCATTTCCAGAAGCACTGATCTCCTGATCGTCACCATCAACCCCGATCACCGCCTCTATCTGGGCAAATGATTTCTTTTCCTGTTTGTCAGAATGCCGCTTAATCACGTGAAATGAATGAAGATCATAGGGGTGATGCGAGTCAAGGTATGTATCATCAAATGCTTTATATATCTCTTCAGGTTTAAGCTCCCGTCCATCCCGGTCAGTAATCTTCTGGATTAATTCACCAAAATCGGGATGCATGTCTTTGGGCATCTTAATTCCATACTCGTGATCGAGAATATAGGCCACCCCGCCTTTGCCTGATTGACTATTTATTCTAATGATCGACTCAAAATTTCTTCCGACGTCAGTTGGGTCGATGGGCAGGTACGGAACGGCCCACAACCGCCCACCGTTGACTTCGTACTCACTCATTCCTTTATTGATCGCATCCTGGTGGGATCCTGAAAAAGCGGTATAGACCAGCTCTCCCGCGTACGGGTGTCTGATATGTACCGGGATTCTATTGACCCGCTCATAAACGTCAATAACATGTCCAATATTCTGAAAATTGAGTCCGGGGTCTACCCCTTGAGTAAACATGTTCAAAGCAAGGGTAATGATATCAACATTACCGGTGCGTTCCCCGTTGCCGAAAAGTGTTCCTTCTACTCTATCCGCACCTGCCATCAAGGCAAGTTCAGTGGCAGCAACCGCGCATCCCCGGTCATTATGAGTGTGAACGCTGATAATTGCCGCCTCGCGCTTTTTCATATTTCTGCAGAACCATTCAATCTGATCGGCATAGATATTTGGTGTTGCCATCTCTACGGTGGCTGGCAGATTTATTATTGCTTTATGCTCTGGTGATGGTTTCCAGACCCCCATCACTGCTTCACACACTTCCAATGCATAATCAAGTTCAGTGCCGGTAAAACTTTCAGGTGAATATTGAAACTGAAATTTCGTTTCAGGATAGTTTGCTGCTTCCTGAAGCACCATCTCTGCTCCTTTCACGGCAAGGTCGATGATTTCCTGCTTGCTCATCTGAAAAACAACATCCCGCTGCAGTGTGGAGGTGGAGTTATAAAGGTGAATTATAACCTCCCCGGCACCTTTAATTGACTCAAATGTCCGTTTTATAAGATGCTCTCTGGCCTGGGTAAGCACCTGTATTGAAACACCTTCTGGAATCAACTCATCCTCAATGAGTTTTCTGGTAAACTCAAACTCAACTTGCGATGCTGATGGAAAACCGGTCTCAATTTCCTTAAAGCCCAGCTCAACCAGCAGATCAAACATTTCCAGTTTTTTAGCCATACTCATCGGCTGAATGAGTGCCTGATTGCCATCCCTGAGATCCACACTGCACCAGAACGGCGCTTTATCAATTTTTACATTCGGCCAATTTCGGTCCGGTAATTTAACTTGCGGATATGCTGAGTATTTTCGTGTCAATTCTGGATTCATTTCTGGGCTCCTGAAGCTCAATCCTCTTGCTGATTTTATAAAAAAAAAGGCCGCGGTCTTTTAAACCGCGGCCTGAAAACTCCGAACCTTTGAAACCTAAAAGTCCCTG